>CAJLCS010000005.1 GCA_905205195.1 uncultured Eubacteriales bacterium | reverse complement strand
GGACAGCTTTGATATAATACCAGATCATCCACCGTTTGTCAAGGGCTTTTTGCAAGAAAATGAAAATTTCTTTAAGAGATTGTCCCATCCGTCACCCCGGCGGAAATCTCCGCCAGTGCGTCGGCGGCGTCGATGCCGCTCTCCTCCTGCCGGGCCAGGTCCCCCAGGCTGACGATGCCGCACAGGCGGCCCCCTTCCACCACCGGCAGCCGGCGAATCTGCCTGCGGCCCATCAGGTGGGCTGCCGCCGAGGTTTCCATCTCCGGCCCGGCGGAGACGATCTGGGCCGTCATCACGTCCCGCACCGGCGTGGACGCGGGGCTGCGCCCGGCAGCAAGGCACCGGGTCACCAGATCCCGGTCCGTCACCAGGCCGCACAGGTGCCCGTCTCCCCGGCACACCGGCAGAAACCCGATATTATAGTGCTCCAGCGTCCGGGCCGCCACGGCCACGGACTCCTCCGGGTGAATTCGGATCACCTGCTTATTCATCAGTTCCTTCAGCTTCACGGCTACTCCTCCCTTTGCCGGAAAGTGTGCCCATTTTTCCCATTTCTATACTCCTATACTAATGAGTCCCACCTTTTCCAGGTGGGATTTCCGTGTGTCAAAAAGCCTCGCAGAGTTCGTCGCCCGCAGGCGACGAAGCGATCAAAATAGACAACATACCTACCAGACTGCGCGTGTGCGCATCGTCCGCCAACGGCGATAAGGGGAGAGGAGCAGTCCTGACACTGGTGGAGTTTTCCGCTTGCGGAAAACGGAACATTGTGACAGGTGCTGCGACGAAGTGCATGAAGCAGGCTGCAATTCTTTTGTCGGAAAAGCCCGGAGGGATTTTCCGACAGTCGAAAATGTCCCGCCTTTTCAGGCGGGACTTTCTTTTTACTTCAGCAGCAGCTCGGCAATCTGCACGGTATTGGTGGCCGCGCCCTTGCGGACCTGATCGCCGCAGCACCACAGGCACAGGCCGTTGGGATCGGTGAGATCCGGCCGGATCCGGCCCACGAACACGGTATCCTGATCGGAGGTATCCAGCGGCATGGGATAGACCTTGTTGTCCAGATCATCCACCAGACGGCACCCCGGCGCGGCGGCGATAGCCCGGCGGGCCTGCTCCACGGAAACGGGGGCGTCAAAATGCAGGTTAACGGAAATGGAGTGGCTCCGGACCACCGGCACCCGGACACAGGTGCAGCTGACCTTCAGCTCCGGCAGGTGCATGATCTTCCGGCCCTCGTTCTGGAGCTTCATTTCCTCGCTGGTGTAGCCCTCGTACTGGCCGCCGCCGATCTGGGGGATCACATTATAGGCAATCTGATAGGGGAACACCTTGGGCGCATAGGTTTCGCCCTTAGCCAGCGCCGCCACTTCGCTTTCCAGCTCGATGGGGCCGCCGGCGCCCGCGCCGGACACCGCCTGATAGGTGGAGGCCACCATGGCCCGGATGGGTTGGATGGCGTTGAGGGCGTTGACCGCCACCGCCGTGATAATGGTGGAGCAGTTGGGGTTGGAGATGATACCGGAATGCCACTTCACGTCCTCCGGGTTGATTTCCGGCACTACCAGCGGCACCTTGGGGTCCAGCCGGAAGGCGGAGGAATTATCCACGAAGGTGGCCCCCGCCGCCACGATGGCCGGGGCAAATTTCTTGGCGATGTCGTTTTCCGCCGCGCCGAGGACGATGTCTACACCCCGGAAGGCCTCGTTTTCGGCTTCCCGGATGACCACGTCCTCCCCCCGGAAGCGCAGGGTCTTGCCCGCGCTGCGGGCGCTGGCCAGCGGAACCAGCTTCCCCACAGGGAAGTTCCGCTCCTCCAGAATTTTGATCATTTCCTGTCCCACCGCGCCGGTGGCGCCCAGGACCGCGACCGTATAGGTTTTCATATGCGTCCCTCCTGAAACTCGGTTTTACTTCACAAAGCTGTTGTACAGGACCCGGATGGCCGAGGCAAAATCCCGGTTATCCACGCCGAAGATGATATTCAGTTCGTCTGGCCCCTGATTGATCATGCGGATGTTGATGCCCGCCTCGCCCAGTGCGCCGAAAATTTTGCCGGAAACGCCGGGCCGGAAGGCCATTTTGCGGCCCACCGCCGCCACCACGGCAATCTGATCGTGGACGTCCAGCGTGTCGGGCTTCATTTCCTTCTGCAGCTCGCCCAGCAGGTTATAAAGGCAGCCGGAGACGGACTGGCTGGTCACCACCACGGACACATAGTCGATGCCGTTGGGGGCGTAATCCACGGAAATGTTGTGGCGCTCAAACACCTCCAGAATCTTCCGCAGGGCGCCGACCTGATTGCTCAGCCCCCGCTTGCTCATGGAGATGATGGTGAAGTCCTTCTTTCCCGTGACGCCGGTAATGAAGCGGCTGGGGTCGGAATTGGTCTCGAAGCTTTCGCGGATGTAGGTGCCCGGCTCCTCCGGAGCGTTGGTGTTGCGGATGTTCAGGGGAATTTTCTTCTCCCGCACCGGGAAAATGGCCCCCTCATGGAGCACCTGGGCACCGGAATAGCTCAGCTCCCGCAGCTCGTCATAGGTCACCTCGGGGATGGTCTGGGGATTTTCCACGATCCGGGGATCCGCCATGAGAATGCCGGACACGTCGGTCCAGTTCTCGTACACGTCGGCGTTCAGCGCCGCCGCCGCCAGCGAGCCGGTGATGTCGCTGCCGCCCCGGGAGAAGGTATGGATATGGCCGTCCGGCGTCACGCCGTAAAACCCCGGCGTCACAACATCCCGGCCCTGGGCCGCCCGGGCGAAGGCCTCGTAGGTTGCCTCCTGATCCACGGTGCCGTCCAGGCGGAACCGCACCCAGTCCGCCGCGTCCACAAATTCAAAGCCCAGATAGGCCGCCATCAGCTTGGCGGAGAAATACTCGCCCCGGCTGACCAGCTCATCCTGGGTGACGGCCTTGGCGTCCAGCTTTTTCCGCAGCGCGGCGAAGTCGTCCTCCAGCCGCAGCGGCACCTGCAGCGCATCCCGGATCTCCAGATACCGGGCCGCCACCATGTCGAAAATGCCGGAGGCATCCACGCCGTACTGAATGTGTGCGTAGCACAGATACAGCAGGTCCGTAATTTTGTGATCGGATTGGTCCCGCTTTCCGGCGGCGGAAACCACCACCACCCGCCGGGAGGGGTCCGCCCGGACAATGTCCCGGACCTTCCGATACTGGCCGGCGTCCGCCATGGAGGAGCCGCCGAATTTCGTTACTTTCAGCATATGATCCTTCTTTCCCGGGACCCGCCGCCCCGGCCGTAGTCTTTTCGCTCAGAAGTTGGCAGACAGCGCCGCCAGGAAGCCCTCCCGCCGGTCTGCGTACCACGCGTGCATTTCTCGCACCGGCACCGGCACCGTAATCACGGCGTCGTCCCAGCGGGTTTCCACCCGGTCCTCCGGCCAGTCCGGCACACCCCGCAGGTAAAACGACCGGCATTCGCCGTTGTCGGCCCGGATACGGGGGCCGTAGGTACCGTAGAACCCCCGGCCCGCCTGAATATCCAGGCAGTCCTGCAGCACATTATATGCCGTGGGGTACCGGCCCGCGCCCTGGCCGTAAAAGCTCATCCGGTCGGAGACGCTGCCCACAAAGGTAATCAGATTAAAATTGGTGGTCACCGACGCCTCCGGCGACGTCAGCGGGCAGAGGGTGGGCTGGACCCAGGCGTTCAGAACGCCGTTTTCCAGGCTCGCCTCCGTCATCAGGCGGCACACCAGCCCGTGCCGGGAAAACCGCTCCACGTCCTCCGCCAGAAGATGGCGGATTCCCGCCACCGGCACGGTGTCCCGGTCCACGCTGACGCCGAAGGCCACGTTCACGGACAGGATCAGCTTGTGCCAGGCGTCGATACCGTCCACATCCGTGGCCGGATCGGCCTCCGCGTAGCCCAGCGACTGGGCCTGGGCCAGCGCCTCGCCGTAATCCTGCCCCAGCCGGGTCATGGCGTCGAGAATATAGTTGCAGGTGCCGTTCATGATGCCGCCCACCCGGCAGATCGTCTGGGCACGGCGGGCACGCTCCAGCTCCGACAGCCAGCCGATGCCGCCGCCCACCGCTCCGGTGCAGCGGAACAGCACGTTCTTCCGCTGGGCCAGCGGCAGCAGCTCATCGTAATACATGGCCACCAGCGCCTTGTTGCAGGTCACTACGTTTTTCCCCGCCGTGATGGCGTCCCGCACAAACTCAAAAGCCGGATGCAGACTGCCCATGGCTTCCACCACGGTGTCCACCTCCGGATCGGCCAGAATATTCCGAATGTCATGGGTCACGTTCCCATCGGGCAGCGTGTGGTCCTGACGGCACAGCACATAAGCGACATGCAGATCCGACCGGTTCCGCACCAACTCATAAACGCCCTTGCCAACCACGCCGAATCCCAGCAGGCCAATTTGCATGATTCTCAGATCCTCTCTCTATAGCGTCGCTTGACAAGGGCACGCATGCCCGCAGGACGTTCTGGCACGCCTTTCGCTACGTTATCGTCCTTGACTTATGTCGCCCATCAACGAGGATAACGTAGCCAGGTGTCGTTTAGACCCGGGAAAACCATGTGGACTCTTGTCAAGCGACGCTAAGGAAAACACTTGCATTTTGAATGGAATCAGTATATCATATACTCAATTAAAATGCAAGCGTGCCGAAAATACCAGTATTCCGGAAAACGGCCGCTTCCTTTTGTGCAGTTAGCAAAGAAACGTCTTGCATTTCCCGAAAGGAGTCCCTATGATTTACCAATCCACCCGCAGCGCCGCCCTCACCGCCGACAGCGCCCGGGCCGTGCTGGAGGGCATGGCCCCGGACGGCGGCCTGTATCTGCCCCGGCAGCTGCCCACGCTGGATGTTCCCGCCGTACTTGCCGGGGACACCCTGTCCATGGCGGTTGCCATTCTCTCCGCCCTGCTGCCGGACATTCCGGACATGCCCGCGCTGGTCCGCCGGGCCTACACCGGGAAATTCGAGACGCCGGACCTGACCCCCACCGTCCCCGTGGGACCGTTTACCGTGCTGGAGCTGTTCCGCGGCCCCACCTCCGCCTTCAAGGACGTGGCGCTTTCCATGCTGCCCCAACTGATGACCGCCGCCAAAGCGGCACTGGGCGTCACCGAGGACATTCTGATTCTCACCGCCACCTCCGGCGACACCGGCAAGGCCGCGCTGGAGGGCTTCCGGGACGTGCCCGGGATCCGGATCTGCGTGTTTTACCCCGACGGCGGCGTTTCCGCCGTCCAGCGTGCCCAGATGGCCACCCAGGAGGGCGGCAACGTGACGGTCTGCGCCGTCCGGGGCAATTTTGACGACGCCCAGACCGGCGTGAAGCGGATTTTCGCTGCCTGTCAGGGAAAAGACCTGCCCTTCCGGCTTTCTTCCGCCAATTCCATCAACATCGGCCGCCTGGCCCCCCAGATTACCTATTATTTCAAGGCCTACCGGGACCTGCTGGACCGGGGCGTGATCACCATGGGCGACCGGGTGAATTTCTCCGTCCCCACCGGCAACTTCGGCGACATTCTGGCCGGTTGGCTGGCCGGGCGGATGGGCCTGCCCGTGGGGAAGCTGATCTGCGCCTCCAACGCCAACAATGTGCTGACGGATTTCCTCCGCACCGGCACCTATGACCGCCGCCGCCCGCTGCACAGGACCATTTCCCCCTCCATGGACATTCTGGTGTCCTCCAATCTGGAGCGGCTGCTGTACCTGCTCTCCGGCGACGAGAAGCTGGTGGCCGGACTGATGGAGCAGCTGAACACCGACGGCTTCTACACCGTGCCGGATTCCCTGCACCGGGCCATCCGGGCGCAGTTCGACGCCGCCTTCTGCGGCGATGAAAAGGCCAAGGCCGTCATCGGCCGGGTCTGGAAGGACCACGGCTACCTGATGGACCCCCACACCGCCTGCGGCTGGGCCGCGGCGGAGGACTACACCGCCCGTACCGGCGACACCCGGCCCACAGTGGTGCTGTCCACCGCGTCGGTGTACAAATTCCCGGCGGCGGTGCTGTCCGCCATCGGCGGCGACGGCTCCGGCGACGAATTCGCGCAGATGGACCGGCTGGCCGCCCTGTCCGGCCTGCCCGTTCCCCCGGCGCTGGCCGCCCTGCGGAAAAAGCCCGTCCGCCACACCGCCGTCCTGAACCCGGACGAAATGCTGCCCTTTGTGCTGCATCTGTAAGGAGGCGCCGCCATGTCATCCGTTACCGTTCGCGTTCCCGCCACCACCGCCAATCTCGGCCCGGGCTTTGACTGCTTCGGCTGCGCCCTGACCCTGTACACCGACCTGACGCTGGAAGAATCCGGCGCAGGCCTGCGGATTACCGGCTGCGACCCCTGCTACGCCGGGCCGGACAATCTGGCCTATCAGGCCTATCTGGCCGTGATGCAGGCGCTGGGCAAGGCCCCCGGGGGCCTTGCCATGCATATCGATGCCCATATTCCCGTCTGCCGGGGCCTCGGCTCCTCCGCCGCCCTGCTGGCCGCCGCCGCCGTGGGCACCAACGCCCTTCACGGCAGCCCCCTGACCACGGAGCAGCTGCTGGCCGTCACCACGGTGATGGAGGGTCATCCCGACAATCTGGCCCCCGCCCTGCTGGGCGGCCTCACCGCCGCCATGATGGACGGCAACCGGCCCCTGGCCGCCTCCTTCCCGCTGCACCCGGACTGGAAATTCCTTGCCATGGTGCCGGAATTTCCCCTGTCCACCGCCAAGGCCCGGGCGGCGCTGCCGGACCGGATTCCCCGGACCGACGGGGTATTCAACGTCTCCCACGGGGCGCTGACGCTGAAGGCGCTGGAGCTGGGGGACCCGGCGCTGCTCCGGGCGGCACTGGACGACCGGCTCCACCAGAATTACCGGAAGCACCTGATCCCGGGCTATGACGACATTGCCCGGATCGTGGCCGATCTGGGCGGAGCCTTCTGCCTCAGCGGGGCAGGCCCCACGCTGCTGTGCATCACCCGGCAGGATGGGCTGGAAGCGCCCCTTGCCCGGCAGCTTGCCGCCCTCCCCGGCGGATGGCAGGTGCTGCCCCTCCGGGCGGAACCCCGGGGCGCGTTCGTCCTTTCGTCTCATTGATGGTCTGTCCCGGCCGGTTTTTCCGGCCGGGACATCGTGATTCTGCACAGGGCGGATGTGTCGTTTCCCCGGCTCTCTCGTCGGATGTTCCAAAACCGCCGGAATTCGCAAAATAACACTTTACAACTTTATCGTGCTAAAGTATAATGACGCCATCCAAACAACACACGGCACCGCCGAAAGGAGAACCTGCAATGAACCTGACGAAAAAATGGATGGCAGCGGCCCTGGCCCTGCTTCTGGTCGTGGGCCTGATGGGCTGCGGCAGCAACAAAACGGAATCGGATCTGGCCACGGTCCGGGCCAAGGGCAAGCTGGTGGTAGGCATCACGGAATTTGCCCCCATGGACTACAAGGACGAATCCGGCAGCTGGATCGGCTTTGACGCCGACATGGCCAAGGCCTTCGCCAAGAGCCTGGGCGTGGAAGCGGAGTTCATCGTCATCGACTGGGACAGCAAAATCATGGAGCTGAATAACAAGTCCATCGACGTGGTGTGGAACGGCATGACGCTGGACGACGGCGTGAAGGCCGCCATGTCCACCTCCGACCCCTACTGCAAAAACGCCCAGGTGGTCGTGGTTCCCGCCGACAAGGCCGCCGGGTACCAGACCAAGGAGAGCCTGAAGGACCTGACCTTCGCCGTGGAAAGCGGCTCCGCCGGAGAATCCCAGGCCAAGGCAGCGGGCTGGAACGTGACCCCGGTCCAGAGCCAGGCCGACGCACTGAAGGAAGTGGCCGCCGGTACCTCCGACGCCGCCATCATCGACCTGCTGATGGCCGGTGCCATGATCGGCGAGGGCACCAGCTACCCCGACCTGACCTACACCGTGGCCCTGAACAGCGAGGAATACGGCGTTGGCTTCCGGAAAGGCTCCGACCTGACCGAAAAGCTCAACGAATTCTTCAAAGCCGCCGCAGCGGACGGCTCCATGCTGGAGCTGGCCAAAACCTACGGCGTGCAGGAGTCCGTCGTCACCGACTGACCGGTCCATCCAAAACCGCCCCACCTGCCGGTGCATCCGGCGGACGGGGACATCCCATGAAAAGGAGCGTCTGCGTCTATGACCCAACAAATTCTCTCGGCCCTCAACGAGGGGGCGCTGGTCACCCTGCGGCTGTTCGCCCTGACGCTGCTGGGCGCCCTGCCGCTGGGGCTTGTGATCTCTCTGGGGGCCATGACCCGGTTCTGGCCCCTGAAGGCCCTGACCCGGAGCGTCATCTGGGTGGTCCGGGGCACGCCGCTGATGCTCCAGCTGTCGGCCATTTACTTCGGCCCGGGCCTGCTGGGCTACAACATCTGGGGCACCGGCCGTCAGGGCCGGTGGATCGCGGTGCTTACCGCCTTTATCCTGAACTACGCCTGCTATTTCGCGGAAATCTACCGGGGCGGCATCGAATCGGTGCCCCGGGGCCAGTACGAGGCCGGGCAGGTGCTGGGCATGACCCGGCCCCAGATTTTCTTCCGGGTGATTCTCAAGCAGGTGATCCAGCGGATCCTGCCCCCCATGGGCAACGAGGTCATCACGCTGGTGAAGGACACGTCCCTGGCCCGGGTGGTGGCGGTGTACGAGCTGATCTGGGCCGGCGAGGCCTTCATCAAGTCCAACGGTCTGATCTGGCCGCTGTTTTTTACGGGATTGTATTATCTTGCGTTTTCTGGTATACTGACGTTAGTGCTGAATGCCCTGGAGCGCCGGATGAGCTATTTCCGCAGTTAAGGAGTGGAATTATGGCAGTTCTGGAAGTAGAAAACATCCGCAAAGCCTACGGAAAAACCCCGGTGCTGAAGGGAATCGGCTTCTCTCTGGAAAAAGGAGAGGTGCTGTCCGTCATCGGTTCCTCCGGCAGTGGAAAAACCACCCTGCTGCGGTGCCTGAATTTTCTGGAAACGCCGGAAACCGGCGTCATCCGGGTAAACGGAGAAACGCTGCTGGATACCGCCGACCCGGCCACGCTGGGCCAGAAGGCCATCCGGCAGAAGCGGCTGCACTTCGGCCTGGTTTTTCAGCAATTCAATCTGTTCCCCCAGTATACCGTCAAGGAAAACGTCATGCTGGCCAAAACGCTGCTGGCAAAGGGAAGCCTGAAAAAAACCGGCGTCTTTGAGGGCCGGACCTCCCTGCGGGACGTGCTGGATGCCATCGACCGGGAGGCGGACACCTTGCTGGACCGGGTGGGCATGGCCGCCAAGGCGGACTGCTACCCCTGCCGCCTGTCCGGCGGCCAGCAGCAGCGGGCCGCCATTGCCCGGGCGCTGGCCCTGAAGCCGGACATCCTGTGCTTTGACGAGCCCACCTCCGCTCTGGACCCGGAGCTGACCGGCGAGGTGCTGAAGGTCATCCGCAGCCTGAAAAACGGCGAAAGCACCATGATCGTGGTGACCCACGAGATGGAGTTTGCCCGCCGGGTTTCCGACCGGGTGATGTTCATGGCGGACGGAAAGATTGAAGAAATGGGCCCGCCGGAGCAGCTGTTCACCCGGCCCCAGTCGGAAAAAACCAGCGCCTTCCTGCAAAAATCCGGAGAAGGATTTTAATGGAGGTGCCATCCTATGGCAACGCGGAAGGTCAGCGAGGAAATGGAAGACGATCTGTACCGGGTTCTGCTGTCGGTCCGGACAGTGGAGGAATGCCGGGCGCTGTTTGACGATCTGTGTACCCGTAAGGAAGTGGAACAGATGGCCCAGCGCATCCGGGCAGCCCGGCTCCTGAAGGAAGGCAAGACCTACAATCAGGTCATTGAAGAAACGGATATCTCCTCGGCCACCCTCAGCCGGGTTTCCCGGTGCCTGCAATACGGCACCGGCTACAGCCGGCTACTGTAAGCCCAAACGCATTGTCCCCCGAACGGGAAACCGTTCGGGGGACGCCTTTTCATAAGCCCTCGACTACCACCGTGAACGGCGGAAGCCGGGGGCGATTTTTCGTTGCTCCGAAGGCTCAGAGAAAGGGCCTTCTGTCCAGCACCAGCCGCAGCGGGCGCGTCATCACATAGTCTCCGGGCAGCGCGCAGACCGTGCCAAGAAGCCAATCCGCCTCTCCCAGCTGCAATTTTTCCCGCCGGATCCGGCTCATTTCCCGCCCGCAGCGCGGGCAGGGCAGCTTTTTCTCCATAGCGTTCTCCCGCCGTCACAGCAGCGCCGTATAGACCTGCCTGCCGTGATCCACGAACAGCTCCACCACGTCGCCGTCCCGGAGGATTTTCAGGTCCTCAATCGGGCCAGCCACCGTCAGGGGCGGCCGGTCCCGGCGCTGCACGGTCAGCCCGCCGTCGGCGGTCCGGACCACGGCCGGGTCGCTGTCTTTCAGCAGGTGCCGCAGCTCCCGGACGGGATAGGCACGGATTTCGCCGTTTTCCTCCGTCAGCTCCCGGGGCGCCGACAGGCAGCCCACGTTCCGGTCGGCAAAGTTTTCGTAGCCCCAGCCCGGAATCCACGCAATCAGCAGCTGCCGCCCCTGAGGGTCGGCAAAGGCCTGCCCGGCGTACTGATCCGGCCCCTGATCCACGCAGCGCTCCTGCTGCCGGGTGAACCGGTGGCCGTCAAAACGGCCGGCCTGGATGGAAAACCGGTGGCCGTCCTCGGCGCACACCGAGCACGTCAGCACGCTTTTCTCCGCCCCCGGCAGAAACGAGGGGCATTCGGTGTAAACAGCGTTGTCCCACTGGGCCATGACGCCGTCCAGTTCCCAGTGAAGCAGGTCCGGGCTGCGGTACAGCAGCAGCCGGGCGGAATGGGTCGGCTTGTGGCCGGTGGCCATGATGCAGTAATACATTCCGTTCCAGAACGCCACCGCCGGGTCCCGGAAATCCGGCGACCCCTCCGGCGGATACCCGGCAATCACCGGATTCCCGGCGTATTTTTCAAACCGGATGCCGTCGTCGGACCAGGCCACGCTGACGGACTGGACCAAATTGCCCGCCTCGTCCTTCCGGATGGAAGCGTAGAACAGGTACAGCCGCCCGTCCCGGACGATGGCCGTGCCGGACCAGCAGCCGTCCCGGTCATAGGGCTGATCCGGGCACAGGGCCACAGGCAGCTCCTCAAAGGTCAGAAAATCCTTGGTCCGGGCGTGGCCCCAGTGCATCGGCTCCTGCCACGGCTTTTCAAAATGGGGCGCACACTGGTAAAACAGGTGGTAATACCCGTCAAACCACACAAGGCCGTTGGGATCGTTGATCCACCCCTGGCTGGGGCGGAAATGATAGGAAAGCGGTGCAACCGTATTCATATGATGTCCCCCGATTGTCAGATTTCGTAGGTTTCCAGCACCGTGGCCGGGCCTTCCAGCAGCAGGTCCGTCACCCGGCCGTCCCGGCCCTCCACCGTGACGGTCAGCGCGCCGCCCTGATTTTCCAGCGTCAGCACGCCGCCGGGCAGCCTGCCTGCGGCCCAGAGGACCGCCGCCGTGGACCCGCAGCCGGTGCCGCAGGCCAGCGTGTAGTCCTCCACGCCCCGCTCAAAGGTGACGATCCGGACGTGGGTGTCGTCCAGCCGGGTGTACAGGTTCACGTTGGCCCCCTTGGGGAAGGCCGGGTGATGGCGCAGCGCCCTGGCCCGTTCCAGCAGGGCGGGCTTGTCCGCCCAGGTCAGCCCCGGCACCTCCGCCACCGCATGGGGCAGGCCGGGATGACCCAGCTCCACATAGGCCACCCCCGGCAGCCGCTCCGGCTCCAGCACCGTGGGCGGATTCAGCGCCACCCGGTACCGGTCCTCCCGGATCCGGTGGCCGTAGACCGGCCCGGCGTCGGTTTCCACCACCATGTCCGGCCCGGCAATGCCCCGGTCATAGGCAAACCGGCAGATGCAGCGGCTGCCGTTGCCGCACATCTCCCCCCGGGAGCCGTCGGAATTGTAAAAATGCAGGCGAAAATCCGCCCGGTCAGACCGGTCCACCGCCATAAAGCCGTCGGCGCCGGTTTTCGCGCAGAGGATCTTGGCCATCAGCGCCAGATCCAGCGTTTTGCCCCGGGCATCCACCACCATAAAGTCGTTGCCCGCGCCGCTCATGTGTACGCACTCCATCACCGGGCCTCCAGAATGCTCTCCATGTTGTAAAGCCCCGCAGGCTTGCCCAGCAGGAACCGGGCCGCCGCCACGCCGCCCTCGGCCAGCATGGACCGGGTCAGAGCATCGTGGCGCAGCGTCAGCATCTGGCTGCCGGTGCAGATGTGGACCTCGTGCATCCCCACGATGCCGCCCATCCGCAGGGAGGACACGCCGATTTCCTCCGGCGTCCGTTTTCCCTCGCCGGACCGGCCGCAGTGCTCCACGGCGTTGGGCCGGACCTGCCGGATGGCGTCAAAGAGCATATGGGCCGTGCCGCTGGGGGCGTCCACCTTCCGGTTATGGTGGGCCTCCACAATCTCGATGTCCGCGTCGGGGAAGTAAGCCGCCGCCTCCTTGGCAAGGCGGCACAGCACCGCAATGCCCAGGCTCACGTTGCCGGAGTAAAACACGGGGATTTTCTCCGCCGCCGCAAAAATCAGAGCCTTTTCCTCCGGCGTGTGGCCGGTGGTGCCGATCACCGCGCCGCAGCCGTGGGCCAGCGCATAGCGCAGCAGGTCCGGCACGGCGGTGTGATGGGAAAAATCAATAATCAGGTCGGCGCCCACGTCGCCCAGCTCGTCAAAGGTCCGGGCCACGCCGTTTTCGCCGTCCAGGCTCACCCGGCCCACAATTTCCCCGGGCAGCAGGCCGTCTACCAGCTTGCCCATGGCGCCGTTGGCGCCGCAGAGAATCGCCTTCATACCCGCACCCCCCACTTTCTCATTTCGTCAAAGAGGACCTTCCGGTGCTCCGGCTCCATTTTGGTCAGGGGCAGCCGGAGAATTTCCTCGCCGAAGCCCATGGCGGCGGTGGCCGCCTTGGCGGGGATGGGATTGACCTCGGAGAACAGGGCGGAAATCAGCGGCATCAGCCGGCACTGCTGGGCCGCGGCTCCCGCCACGTCGCCGGCGAAGAACCGGTCGGACAGCTCCACGGACTGCTTCGGCAGCACGTTGGACACCACGCTGATGCAGCCCAGGCCGCCCATAGCCAGAATCGGCAGCGTCAGGCCGTCCTCGCCGGAATACACGTCCAGCTTATCGCCGCAACGGGTGAACAGGTCCACCACCTGGGCCATGCTGCCGCTGGCCTCCTTGACGGCGGCGATGTTGGGATGCTCCGCCAGCGCCGCGCAGGTGGCGGGCAGCAGGTTGCAGCCTGTGCGGGAGGGCACGTTGTAGAGAATCACCGGCTTTTCGGACACGTCCGCCACGGCGGAGAAATGGGCGATCAGGCCGCCCTGGGTGGCCTTGTTGTAGTAGGGCGTCACCACCAGCACCGCGTCGGCGCCGCTGCCGCAGGCCCGGCGGGTGTACTCCAGAACGTGCTGGGTGTTGTTGGTGCCGGTACCGGCAATCACCGGCACCCGGCCGTTGACCCGCTTGACGGTGAAGCGGATGACCTCGCTGCGCTCCTCCGGCGTCAGCGTGGCGCTTTCGCCGGTGGTGCCCACCGCCACC
The DNA here is from genome assembly GCA_905205195.1 of uncultured Eubacteriales bacterium. Taxonomy (GTDB): domain Bacteria; phylum Bacillota; class Clostridia; order Oscillospirales; family Oscillospiraceae; genus Faecousia. The sequence continues at coordinate 34,543 of CAJLCS010000005.1, read as the reverse complement.
AAGGCGTTGATGCCGTTTTCGATCTGAAATTCAATAAACCGGGTCAGCGCGTCGTAATCCACGCCGGTGGAGGTCATGGGCGTCACCATGGCGGTGGCGTAGCCCTTAAAAATCGTGTGCTTCATGGAAGTACCTTCTTTCTTTTTTCATGCGTCCGGACGCAGCCGGTTCCAGTAGTCGTACAGCGGGATCAGCTTTTCCAGAAACGTCTGCACCCGCTCCGCCAGCGCCGGGCCGAACAGCTCCGGCCCCACGTCCTCGGTGCGGATACATTCGATGCCCGTTTTCCAGTTGAAATAGCGCTTCAGCGCCGGATTGTCGGTGGACGCAGGGTGCTTGTAGAACTGGGCCGTCACGGGCAATCCCGTGGCCGCCTCGGTCCGGGCCATCAGCTCCAGAAATTCCCGGGGCCGGGCGGAAATATCCTTGCGGAACGCTGCCATGGTCGCCGGCCGGGGATGCCACAGGGTAAAGCCGTAGCTGACGCCCTCGGGCCGGATCTCAAAAAACAGGCAGGGGTTTTCCGCCCACCATTCCACATCCTGCCGGATGCAGATCCACAGGCTCTCTTTATAGGGCAGCGGATGGTGGAGCCGGGCGTCCCGGTAGATCCGGCTGACCTTCAGCAAATTGCCGGGCCGGTCCGCAAAGGACCGGAACAGCTCCTGCCCCAGCGCCTTCATCGGCTCGTAGAGATAGGTCTGATAATCTTTTTTGTGGGCCTCGAACCAGTCCCGGTTGTTGTTCATCCGGATGCCCCACAGGAAATCCACGGTCTCCGGAGAAAATCCTTTAAACACGATACCCCTCCTTTACAGCATATATTCGTCTTCCACCTTGGGCGCGCCGTTTTTCCAGATCAGCCGGCAGTGCTTGTTCATCGGGTGGGGCACCTCGGGGTAATCCACCACATAGCGCTCATAAACGTTGATGACGCGGGTACCCTCGTAATCGTTTTCCCGCTGCACCACCGAGCCGTAGTTCATATGAACATGGCCGTGAAGCAGATACTGGGGATGGTACTGATCCAGCAGCTTCCGCAGCGCCGCAAAGCCCCGGTGGGCCGGGTCCGGCGCGTCGCCCAGTCCCTCCGGCGGCGCATGGGTCACCACAATGTCCACACCGCCGCTGCGCCACAGCCAGTAGCGCAGTTTGGCAATCCGGCGGCGCATTTCCCGCTCGGTGTACTGGTAATCGCCGGGGTGATATTTTTTGCAGCCCCCCAGCCCCAGAATCCGGACGCCGTTGTACACCACCAGCTTGTCGTCGATGCAGTCGCAGCCCTCCGGCGGGAACCGGTCGTAGCCGGTGTCGTGGTTGCCGTGGACATACAGCACGGGGCAGCGGGCCATGGTGACCAGAAAGGACAGATAATCCGCCTTCAGGTCGCCGCAGGATAAAATCAGGTCATATTCCTTCAGACGGCCGGGGACGTAGAAATCCCAGAGTGCCGGGCACTCTTCATCGGCAATGGCCAGGATTTTCAAGGCGTCTCCTCCTTCTCCATGGGAATCTGGTCCCGGTAGACCCCCAGCTCCCGGACCGTGGCCTGAGCAAAGGGCAGAATTTCGTCGAATCGGGGAATGACTCCCTCGATGTTCTCGCAAAGCCAATCCATATGCAGCAGCTCGTCGGGGGTAAAGCTGCGGCTGCCGTCGTTTTTCACCGTGCCGTCCTGGGCCACCACCCGGCGGCGGAAGGGATCCACGGTTTTGTTCCGCAGGCCCCGGCAGAGGATCCCCGCCAGCGTCCGCAGCCCCTCAGGCAGATGCTCCGACAGCTCCACGTCGATGACGCCGCTGTCCATACCCCACCAGTAGTTCACCGCTCCGGGGTTGCGGGTGTCGTCCCAGGCGCCGGACAGAATGGAGCGCACCACATTTTCGTAGAATTTGCCCCACAGCCAGCAGGGGGACCCCAGCGGCACCAGTGTACCGTCCTCCTCCAGCTGGTAGGTGCCGTATTCGCCGTACTCCAGATAGTGCTTGTCCGGCGTGGGCACGTCCCGGTTGGAAATCACCCGGATGCCGTCATGGAGAAAGTCGCTGACGGCGCTGCCCGCCTGACAGGACCAGCGCAGCTGGATTTTCGCCCGGGGATTGGTCATCTGGGCGCCCAGCGCGAAGGCGTTGATGGACGCGGGAACGCCGAAAATCGGCGACGAGCCGACGTAGCCGATCCGGCCGTCCCGGGCCATGGCCCCGGCAATGGCGCCGGTGATGAACTTCGCTTCGTAGATCCGGCAGTAATAGGTCCGGATGCTGGGATAGGGCACGTCCACGGAGCAGTTGAGGAACCGCACCTTGGGATATTTCACCGCCACCTTCAGGGTGGGGCGGCTCAGCCGGGCCGTGGTGGTGAACACCACCTCCGCCCCCTCGGCCACCGCCTGCTCCAGCAGCTTTTCCGTCTCCTTCGGGGAGTCGGCGTGGAAATAGCTGCGGACGGTAACCTGGCTGCCCAGCACCTGCTCCAGATGGCGGCGGCCCATGTCGTGGGCCTTGACCCATGGGCTGGTCACCGGGTCCAGGGGCTGAATAAACGCCACGTTCAGGTGGTCCGGCGCAGAGGACCGCAGGCGGCTCATAAACCCGGTTTTGGGCGCCGCCACCGGCGCCGTAGGCACAATCACCGCCTCGGACCGGGCGTCGGAGAGGATGTCGTCCCAGAGGCTGGCCAGCGTTTTCCGCAGCTCCGTGGCGGTGAATTTGCCCAGGTCCCGGAAATGGTACAGCTTCAGCCACAGCAGCAGCGCCTCCTCCGGCAGCAGGTCCACCGGACGTCGGCTCATGGCGTCAAAGGCCTCCCGGAAGTACTGAAAATAGGCGGAGAAGGTCTTTTGCTCCCGGTCGGACCATTCCGCGCCGGGGTCCTTGCCCAGAAACGCCAGCAACTTGGCATAGTCGCCGGGGCGGCGGAACTGGACCGTGTAGAGCTTGCTGGACTTGTAGAATTCCACAAATTCATAGTAGGCCTTCACCCGGGGATCGTCGCTGCGGGGCGGCAGAATCCGGCGGACGTTGGCGGCAATCCGGGGGGAACCGAAGTAGCGCAGCACGCTGACCCGCTTGTTGCCCTCCTGCACATAGAAATTGCCCAGATATTCAAAGCACAAAATGGGGTCCCGGATGCCCTCATCCGTCAGGTGGGCGTCGCACAGCCGGACCCATTTGGTGGAAAATTCACTGCCGGGGTTGAGCAGCGGCAGAAAACCTGCCGTAAAGGCCGTAATCCGCCCGGCGGATTTCGTGCCCACAATCCGGTCCGCCGGAATCTCCGTCAGGCCGATGTCAACCGTCTGGCACTCGGCCTGCTCGCTGCCGAGAATGTCGTCCAGAACGGCGGGATAAGGATCTTTTCCGGCGGCCAGCAGCTCCCGATACTGCTTCTGGCCCTGGCGCAATGCTGCGCGGTACTCTTCCGTGGCTTCGTAAATGCCCATAAGAAACCTCCATGGTCTTCTTTCCGATTCACGATATCCGTTACGCCTATATCATAGCCGCATTTCGGCCCGTTTGCAACAAAAAAATCTGCTTTCCGCCGCCGGAGCCATGCCCCGGCGGCAAAAAGCAGGGTTATTCGCGTTTTTCCAGCTCCAGGATCCGGGCGGCCACGGTGCAGCTCGGCTCGTAAAGGCAGTGACCGTAGCAGCAGTCCACATCGGTAATCACGCCGTCCGTCCGCTCCACGGTGACCATGCGGCTTTCGTCCAGCGTCCGGCAGTAGCCGGAGATCATGAATTCTTCTTCCATGCTTCTTCCTCCACCACGCAGTAGCCCATGGGCAGCAGACTCAGCCAGCCGGGGGCCGTCATGTTCAGCCGGTGCCCCAGCAGGACCTTCCCCGCCGGGACATCCCAGTTGTCACCGCTGCGGTTTACATAAATTTTAACGGATTGGCCCTGCCAGCTCCGCCGGTAGGCAAGCCGGTGATCTCCCGCCTCCAGGAACGTCAGGTCCCCCAGCCGCAGCGGCGCGCTGCTTTTTTTCAGCATGCCGATGGCCCGGTAATGGGCCTGCAGCTCCCGGTCCTCCCGGCCCCAGGGGTAGGGCCGCCGGTTGAATGGGTCCTTGCAGCCCTCCATGCCCGCCTCGTCGCCGTAGTACAGACTGGGCGCGCCGGGCAGCGTGTATTGCAGCAGGGACGCCATCATCAGCCGCTCCCGGGCCGCGGCCCGCTGGTTGGGGGACAGGTGCCGCCCGGCGTTTTCCTCCCGGGTGCCGTCAAAATCGTCCACCAGCGCCGTCAGGATCCGGGGCGTATCGTGGGTGCCCAGCAGGTTCATGCAGCATTGCAGCACCTGGGGCGGGTAATTCTCGCAGATGGTCATCACCGCGTCCCGCAGGCCCCGGCCGTCGTCCCACTCCCGCATGAAATTGAGAATCGCCGTGCGGAAGGGGTAATTCATGACGGAATCCAGCACCCCGTCCACAAAATACCGCTTCCGGACGTCGTAGGCCACCTTGTTGGAGGCGTCCTCCCAGACCTCGCCGATCAGCAACGCGTCGGGCTTCACCTGCCGGATCCGCTTTTTCAGCAGGTCCAGAAATTCGTTGGGCAGCTCGTCGGCCACGTCCAGCCGGAACCCGTCCGCCCCGGCCCGGAGCCAGTGGGCCACCACCGAGTCCTCTCCGGTGATCACATAGTCCACAAATCCCGGGTCCAGCTTGTTCACCGTGGGCAGCGTGTCAAAATCCCACCAGCAGCGATACCGGTCGGGCCAGTGTGAAAAATCATACCAGCTGAAATAGGGGGAATTGCGGGTGCAGGAGGCGCCGTTTCCGCCGAAGGTCCGGTACTTGTCGAAATACAGGCTGTCGGCGCCGGTGTGGGAGTACACGCCGTCCAGCACCACCCGGATGCCCCGCGCGTGGGCCACCCGGCACAGGGCGCGGAAGTCCTCCTCGGTGCCCAGCATGGGGTCCGGTGTCTTGTAGTCGCCGGTGTCGTAGCGGTGGCTGGAAAAGCTCTTGCTGATGGGGTTGAGGTACAGCACCGTCACCCCAAGGGCCGCGATATCGTCCAGTTTTTCCGTGATGCCCCGGAAATTGCCGCCGTAAAAGTCGTTGTTCAGCACCTCGCCGGACGCCGTGGACTGCCAGGAAACCTCCTCGTCCCAGCTTTTGTGGACCGTGTACGGCTTCAGCTTGCCGGTCAGGTCGCAGTCCCCGGCTTTGCGGTAGCGGTCGGGGAAAATCTGATACATCACCGCGCCTCTGGCCCAGTCCGGCACGGAAAAGGTCTCCGGAATGCAGCTGACCTGCCAGCAGGCACCGGCTTCCATGTTGGTGTCCCCGGCGCCCTGCCGGAACAGCCGGAAGCCCCCCTGGGCCTTGTGGACGTAGAACCAGTAAAAGTACAGCCCCGGCTCCGTCAGGGTAAACCGGCCGGAAAAGCAGTCGTAGGGGCCGTCGGTGCCGCCCCGGGTCAGGGGCGCCGTCAGGGCCTCGGTGCCGTCCTCGTGCTGAAGATGGACCGTCACCGCCGTGGCCGCCACCGATGCGGGGATACGGATCCGCAGGGTGCATTCCTGCCCCGGCGTCAGGGTACCGAAGGGGCATTTATCCTCCGGTCGGCGGCTGTCAAACAAAATTCGCATGAACTGTCTCCTGTTTCTGGTAAAATCGGTAATATTCCGCAAAAGTTCCGGGGACGGTGGGTCCCCGGAACCGTATCAGCCGGTTCAGCGGCTGCACATCTGCCGGAACAGCTCCATGTACCGCCGGGCGGGAACGCCCCAGCTGAAATCCTGGCACAGATCCCGGTGCTGCAGCGCCCGGAAGGCGTCCCGGTCGTTGTGGTACAGGCTCAGGCAGCGGTGAATGGCTTCCCGGAAGTCGTCGCCGTTGTAGCTCTCGAAGGTGTAGCCAAGGCCGCCCCGGCCCTGATCGTCCACCGGCGGCACCGTATCCTTCAGGCCGCCCACCGCATGGACCACCGGCACGGTGCCGTAGTGCATGGCGTTGAGCTGGCTCAGGCCGCAAGGCTCGGACTGGGAGGGCATCAGATACACGTCGCCCCCGGCGTAGATCCGGGAGGCCAGGCCCAGATTGAAGGTGATCTTCGCCGCCACCCGGTCCGGGTATTCCAGCGCCAGATCCTTGAAAAACGTCTCGAACCGGCTTTCTCCGGTGCCCAGAATCAGCAGCTGGCACTTTTCCTCCCACAGCATCCGGTGGGCGCAGTAGCACAGCAGGTCCAGCCCCTTATGGGAGGCCAGCCGGGTCACCATCACCAGCAGCGGCACGTCCGGCTCCACCGGCAGCCCCACCTCCGCCTGCAGCGCCGCCTTGCAGGTGGCCTTGCCGGAGCGGAAGGAATCGGCGTTGTAGTGGGCCGGCAGCGCCGGGTCGGTTTCCGGGTTGAAGGTGTCCACGTCGATGCCGTTGGTAATGCCCGTCAGCTTCCAGGCGGCGTGGTTGATGATGCCGTCCAGCCCGTGGGCGAAATAGGGATAGCGCAGCTCCTGGGCATAGGTTTCGGACACAGTTGTCACCAGATCGGCCATCTCGATGCCGCCCTTCATCACGTTCACCGCGCCGTTCATGTCCAGATAGCCCCGGTATTCCTCCGGCAGGGCCAGCACGTCGTCAAAGAAGGAGGCGTCGGCCCAGCCCTGATATTCGATGTTGTGGATGGTGTACATACACCGGGTCCGGGGGAACAGGCTCCGGTAGACCGTTTTCAGGTACACCGGCACCAGCCCCGTCTGCCAGTCGTTGCACTGGATCACGTCCGGGAAAAAGCCCAGCGTGGCCAGCGCATCCAGGCAGGCCTTGGAAAAATAGGCAAACCGCTCCCCGTCGTCGGCGCAGCCGTAAATTGCCCCCAGCCGACCGGCGAAGTAGTACTCGTTGTCGATGAAATAGACCTGCACGCCGCTGCGGCCGTTTTTCAGCCGCAGAATTCCGGCATACTGCCGCCGCCAGCCGAGGCCCACCTCAAATTCGGCCACCCGCTCCACGTCCCAGGCCGGGTTTTCCTTGATTTTCCGGTAATAGGGCAGCAGCAGGACTACGTTGTTGCCCTCCATCCGGGACAGGGCCGCCGGGAGGGCCTCCATCACGTCGCCCAGGCCGCCGGATTTGACGAAGGGCGCCCCTTCCGAGGCCAGAATAGCAATGTTCATACGATTTCCCCCTGCTTGATGACGATGGGATTGCGGGGCGTGCCGATGAGCTTGGCGCCGGGCCGGACGGTGACGTTCTTATCCAGAATGACGCACTTGAGCTTTGCGTTTTCGCCCACCACCACGTCGTTCATCATCAGGCAGTCCTCCACCTCCGCGCCGGGGGCCACGGTGATCTGCCGGGACAGCACGCTGTGCCACACGGTGCCCTCCAGCATACAGCCGTCGGCGATGACGCAGTTTTCCACGTCGCAGTTCTCGCCGTAGTAGGTAGGCACCCGATCCCGGACCTTGGTGAAGATGGGGTGGCAGCCGCCGAACAGGTCGTGGCGCAGCTCCGGGTCCACCAGCGCCAGATTATTGCGGAAATACTCCTCCGTGGACTCGCAGAACAGGGCGGTGTGGGAGAAGGAATAGACGTTGACGGACAGCTTCCCCGCCTGATACTGGGACAGCAGGAAGTCCCGCTCGAACCGGAACCGGTTGCGGGCCATGGATTCCTTCACATGGTGCAGCAGCAACTTCTTGGCAATGACGAACATGCCCATGGACGCCAGATAGTCCGCCGGCGCGGCGTAGTCCACCGCCAGATCGTCGATGGCGCCGTTTTCGCCCAGCCGGATGGCCAGATCCAGCTGCTTGCTGCCGTTGGCGATGCCCGCCTTGGCCACCACGGTCAGGTCCTTCCGGCTGGCGACGTGCTGCTCCAGCACCCGGGTCAGGTTCATGTTGCACAGCACGTTGGAGTCGGCCAGCACCACATATTCGTCGTCGCTGCCCCGCTCCAGGAAGTCCAGCGCCGAGTAAAGCGCCTCGATCTTGCCACGGTAGCCCGCCGTATTGCTCAGGGAGTAGGGCGTCAGGAATTCCAGCCCGCCGGCCTGCAGATCCAGGTCCCACTCCTCGCCGGAGCCGATGTGGTTCATCAGGGAATGATAGTTATACCGGGAAATGATGCCGATGCGGCGGATACCGGAATTGGCCATGTTGGACAGAGGAAAATCGATCTGCCGGTACCGGCCGCCGAAGGACAGGGAGGCCATGGTCCGCTTGTTGGTCAGCTCGCCCAGAGAGCTGTCGTAGATATTTGCGAAAATAATGCCGATTGCGTTCATGGTTCTTCCTCCTTACAGCATCTCGCCGGGCAGCAGCACCGTGTTGGCGGCGACCTCGGCATTTTTCTGGGTGACGGAAATTTTCTTCTTCTCGTCGGGGCCGAAGGCGCCGCCGACCACCGCCCCCCGGCGGACCTTGCTGTCCTCGCCCAGAATGGCATGGCGGACAATGGCGCCGGACTCGATCACCGCCCCGGGCATCACCACGGAGTCCTCCACCAGCGCCCCCTCGCCCACGGTGCAGCCCACGGAAATGATGGAGTGGCGCACGGTGCCGTAGATTTCGGAGCCTTCGGCGATGAAGCTGTTGACGGTTTTGGCCTTTTCGTCGATGTAGCTGGAGGGCTGGGCGCTGTTGCGGGCGTAGATCTTGCTCTTTTCGTCGCCCCGGATGTTGAACACCGGGTTCTTGCCCAGCAGGTCCATGTTGGCCTGCCACAGCGAATCGATGGTGCCCACGTCCATCCAGTAGCCGTCGAACTCATAGGCCATGAGCTTGTGGTTGGAGGCCAGCAGCTTGGGGATGATGTTCTTGCCGAAGTCGTTGCTGGAATTGGGGTCCTCCTCGTCGGCAATCAGGAATTCCCGCAGGACCTTCCAGTTGAACACATAGATGCCCATGGAGGCCTTGGTGGATTTGGGCTGCTTGGGCTTTTCTTCAAATTCGTAAACGGAGTTGTCGGGGTTGGTGTTCATGATGCCGAAGCGGGTCGCCTCCTCCAGCGAGACGTTCCGCACGGCGATGGTGCAGGAGGCGCCGCGCTTCTCGTGATAGGCCACCATGTCGGCGTAGTTCATTTTGTAGATGTGGTCGCCGCCCAGAATCACCACATACTCCGGGTCGTACCGGTCGATGAAGGCGATGTTCTGATAGATGGCGTTGGCCGTGCCCTTGTACCAGCCGCTTTTCTTGTCGTGGCGCTCGTAGGGCGGCAGAATCTGGGCGCAGCAGTGGGACTTGTTCAGGTTCCAGGGCTGGCCGTTGCCGATGTATTCGTTCAGCTCCAGGGGCTGATACTGGGTCAGGATGCCCACGGTGTCAATGCCGGAATTGACGCAGTTGGACAGGGGAAAGTCGATGATCCGGTATTTTCCGCCGTAGGGAACGGCAGGCTTGGCCGTGTTTTCCGTCAGGACCTTCAGGCGGCTGCCCTGACCGCCGGCCAGCAGCATGGCGATGCAGCGTTTCTTTTGAAAATACATGGTGACAACTCCTTTATTATGTTAATTCTTGAGAATCGGAAACAGGGACCGGGGCCGGCTTGCGCCACTCGTAGAAGGTCAGCGACATGGGCGGCACCCGGAACAGGGCGGACAGGTCGTACTCCCGGAAGGAAACCTCTTCGCTGTCGGTCTTGCCGGGAAGCTGGCCGGTGCCGCCGAATTTTTCTTCGTCGGAACAGAACACGGGCACATAGGTTCCCGCCTTCGGCACGCCGAGACGGTAGTCCTCCCGCAGCACCGGGGTGAAATTGAGCACGCACAGCAGCTCCCTGCCGGTCCGGTTGATGCGCCGGAAGGCCAGAATGCTGTTGTCGCCGTCGTCGGGCTGAACCCACTGGAAGCCTCTCCAGTCCGTATCGTCGGCCCACAGGGCGTCGTGCTTCAGGTAGAAGAAGTTCAGCGCCCGGCTGTAGGACAGCATCTTTTCGTGCATTTCGTAGTCCAGCAGCAGCCAGTCCAGCTCCTGCCGGAAGTTCCACTCGATAAACTGGCCGAATTCCCCGCCCATGAAGCACAGCTTCTTGCCGGGATGGGCCATCTGGAAGCCCCGCAGCACCCGCAGGTTGGCAAATTTCCAGAAATATTCGCCGGGGGCCTTGTTGATCAGGCTGAATTTGCCGTGAACCACCTCGTCGTGGGACAGGGGCAGCACGAAATTCTCCGAAAAGGCATAGGTCATGGAGAACGTCAGCAGATTGTGCTTGTATTTGCGGTAGAGGGGGTCCTCCTTGATGTAGGCCAGCGTGTCGTTCATCCAGCCCATGTTCCATTTGAACAGGAAGCCCAGGCCGCCGTCGAAATCCGGCTTGGTGACCATGGGGAAGGTGGTGGCCTCCTCGGCGGTCATCATGCAGTTTTTCCGCACGGAGAAGCAGGCCCGGTTGAGCTGCCGCAGAAAGTCGATGGCCTCCAGGTTTTCCCGGCCGCCGTAGCGGTTGGGCTTGTAGTGGCTCCGGTTGTAGTCCAGGTACAGCATGGAGCTGACCGCGTCCACCCGCAGGCCGTCCAGATGGTATTTTTCCAGCCAGTACACCGCGTTGGAAATCAGGAAGCTCTTGACCTCGGGCTTGCCGTAGTCAAAGATCCGGGTGGTCCAGTCGGGATGCTCGTTGCTTTCGGGATCGCTCAGCTCATAGGTGCAGGTGCCGTCGAATTCGTAAAGCCCGTACTCGTCCTTGGGGAAATGGGCCGGCACCCAGTCCAGAATCACGCCGATACCCGCCTGATGCAGCGTGTCCACCAGCTCCATCAGCTCCTCCGGCGCGCCGTAGCGGGAGGTGGGAGCGTAGTAGTGGGTCACCTGATAGCCCCAGCTGGGGTCGAAGGGGTACTCCGCCAGCGGCATGAATTCCACATGGGTATAGCCCATGTTTTTCAGGTATTCCGCCAGAATCGGGGCAATTTCCGCGTAGGAGTACACCGAACCGTCCTCCTTGCGCCGCCAGGAGCCGAGGTGCATTTCGTAAATGTTCACCGGGCTGTCCAGCGGGGACCGGGCAGCGCTGCGCTGGAACCACTGGGCGTCGTGCCAGCGGTAGGTGCTCTCGTCGCAGATGACGCTGGAGGTGTCCGGCGCCCGGCAGGTCCGGAAGCCCACCGGGTCGGCCTTGTAGACCGTGCGGCCGTCCCAATGGCGGACCAGAAATTTATACGGGCAGCCCTCCTTCGGATTGGGGGACCAGGCCTCCCACACGCCCTGGGAGATTTTCTCCATGGGCAGATCCTCCGGATTCCAGAAGTTAAAATCACCGACGACGGAAACCGCCTGGGCATTGGGCGCCCAGACCCGGAAAACGTAGCCGGGAACGTCGCTGCGGCTTTCCGCGTGGCAGCCCAGGAAATCAAAGGCGCGGATCTCGGTACCGTCGTGGTAAGCCTGTAAGAAGGTTTGCAGTGCTTCAGTCATGTGTTTCCATTCCTTTCGTGGCCGCGGACAGCAGGGGAAAAGAGGCCATGCTTGTCCATGCATAACATACCATATTTTGGTCCATTATGATAGGGGGAAAGTATCTAAAATATTGGTCAAATTTTCGTCAAGTTTTACAATTGACATCCACGGCACCGGCATGACGTTAGGTACATTGCCGGTCCGCAGCCGCTTTTCCATCCACACCACATGCAGGCGGCGGCTGAACTTCACGCCGCAGTCCGGGAAATCCGCCACGGTGGTGAATCCCATGGCCCGGTGGAAGGCCAGCGACGGCCCGTTTTCCCCGGTGATGATGGCGTACAGCACCTCGTAGCCCTGCCGCCGCAGCAGCGCCTCCAGCACCGTGTCCAGCGCCCGGCCGATGCCCCGGCCCCGGGCCTCGGGGGCCAGATAAATGGACGTCTCCGCGCACCAGGCGTACCCCGCCCGGGAAAAGGGCAGGCTGCCGTAGGCGTAGCCCAGCACCCGGCCGTCCTCCTCCCAGACAATCCAGGGGAATTGGGCCGTGATGTCCTCAAACCGGCGGCGGAACTCCGCCTCCGTAGGCACGTCGTACTCAAAGGAATAGGTGGTTTCCCGCACATAGGGGGCATAAATGGAAAGGATCCGGGGCAGATCCCGAATCTCGGCAAATCGAATCATAGGGCATCCTCCGTCGGCGGCCGGCAGCCGCCGGATCAAGTTTCCTTTATTTTACGCGATGGACGGCAGATCGTCAAGGTTTCACCGGAAGAAAAAGCATTTTTCCCTTTTTTCGCAAGCGGATGGTTGACAATTCGACGAAAAAGGGCTAAAATAGAAATACTTCTGAGCCTTGCCTCCCGCAGGGCCGGAAACTGTGCCGGAATCCGGAAAATTTCTCCGTTCCGGCCTTCATTACGACAAAAGGAGGGCAAACCATGGACGCGGGAAGTAGCGGTAACATACCAGGCCGAAGTAGCATTCCGGCTCGCGTCCGTGCGAGCCTGTAAGTTCTGCGCTTCGGTCTGCGTGTGTTGACTTCCAACTCAAACCTTCAAATTTGAAAAGGAGGACACACAATGGCAGATCGCTTTGAAATCGTAGAAAAAGCGCTCCTCAAAATGTTGGAGGAGAAAAAGTATTCCAGCATCCGCGATATTCTGGTCACCATGAATTCCAGCGATATCGCCGCCATGTTCAGCCATCTGGACGAGAGCCAGATTCCCCTGATGTTCCGCCTGCTGCCCAAGGAGCTGGCGGCGGAAACCTTCGTGGAAATGGAGCCGGACGCCCAGGAGCTGCTGATCCGGGGCTTTTCCGACAACGAGCTGAAGGAAGTCGTGGATGAGCTGTATGTGGACGACGCCGCCGACCTGGTGGAGGAAATGCCGGCCAACGTGGTCCGGCGGATCCTGCGGCAGGCCACGCCGGAAATGCGCAACACCATCAACCAGATCCTTCAGTACCCCGACAACTCCGCCGGGTCCATCATGACCACGGAGTACGTTTCTCTCCGGCCGGATATGACCGTGGAGGAGAGCATCCTGCGGATCCGCCGTCAGGGCATCGACAAGGAAACCATTTACACCTGCTATGTCACGGAAAACCAGAAGCTCATCGGTCTGGTCACCGTGAAGGACCTGCTGCTGACCGAGGATGACGAAACCGAGATCCGGGACATCATGCTCACCAACCTGATCTCCGTCACCACCCACACCGACCAAGAGGAAGTGGCACGGATGTTCAGCAAATACAACTTCCTGGCCCTGCCGGTGGTGGACGGCGAAAACCGGATGGTGGGTATCGTCACCTTCGACGACGCCATGGACGTCATGGAGGACGAGGCCACCGAGGATATGGAACTGATGGGCGGCATGATGCCCTCCCAGAAGACCTACCTGAAAAGCTCCGCCTTCGAGCTGTTCAAAAACCGGATTCCCTGGCTGCTGCTGCTGATGGTCTCCGCCACCTTTACGGGCATGATCATCACCTCGTTTGAAGACGCGCTGGCCGCTCAGGTGGCGCTGACCGCCTTCATCCCCATGCTGATGGATACCGGCGGTAACTCCGGCTCCCAGTCCTCCGTCACGGTGATCCGTGCCCTGAGCCTGGACGAGCTGAAGTTCTCCGACATTGGCCGGGTCATCTGGAAGGAATTCCGGACGGCCATCCTGTGTAGCGTGGTGCTGGCCGTGGTCTGCTTCTGCAAGATCATGCTGGTGGACCATCTGCTGATGCACAACGACAACATCACCGTGCTGGTGGCCGCCGTGGTCTGCCTGACATTATCGGTGACCGTGATTCTGGCCAAGCTGGTGGGCTGCACGCTGCCGCTGTTCGCCCGGGCCGTCCATCTGGACCCGGCGGTCATGGCCAGTCCCTTCATCACCACCATTGTGGATGCCCTGTCCCTGCTGGTGTACTTCATGTTTGCCCACGCGCTGCTGGGCGTTTAGGAAAAAGGCAAATCTCCGGCTTTTCCCTGCGGAAAGCCGGAGATTTTGAGAATAGGAGTGTTTCCATGCTGCGATTTTACACCCCCGGGCCGGAGGAGCTGTCCTTCCGGCAGACCATGCTGGAGGACGACGCCACCATGGCCTACAACCGGGCCTGGGGCGGCACCATCCCCTTCCCCCGGGAAAAATGGGCGGACTGGTACCGCCGCTGGTTCGGCGACGGCACCCGGTTTTACCGCTACCTGCAGGCGGAGGACGGCCGGTTCGTAGGCGACGCCGCCCTGTACCCGGAGGACGGCGAAATCCACGTCAACCTGCTGATCTACGCCCCGGAGCGGGGCCGCGGCTTCGGCCGGGCCGGGCTGGCGCTGCTGTGCGCGGAAGCAAAGCGCCGGGGCATTGCCCGGCTGTATGACGACATTGCCGCCGATAACACCGCCGCGCTGGCGCTGTTTACCGGCTGCGGCTTCACCGTGGACGGCCGGACGGACCGGTCCGTTCCGGTCAAAAAAGAACTGACAGGAGAGGATTTTCATGAACGCTGAACCAAACGGCCGCCTTCTCGGCCGGACCGTGGAGTTGTTCCATCACGACACCGACCCCGCATGGGGCTACGAAACGTCCCAGACCGACACCTTCGCGGTGATTCACCCGGAAAACGAGCAGGCGGGGCAGGCCTATCCGCTGTATGTGGTCTTTCATTCGGCGGGCCACGACGTGTACTCCGCCATCGGCTGCACCTGGGCCAAGGGCAACCACGACATCTACCACACCCCCGCCCACACCTTCGCCCTGTATGTGGACTGCCGGGCCCACGAGGACCGGGACTGGTGGTGGGGCGGCATCAACGCCCACGGCGAGGGGGACCCCGGCCGGGCCGGTACCGATCTCCAGCCGGTGGAAAAGCGGGTGCTGGACACGGTCCGCTGGGTGCTGGACCGGTACCCCATCGACGCCGACCGGGTCTATGCCGTGGGTAACTCCATGGGCGGCAGCGGCGCGCTGGGCGTCTGCCTGAACCACGGCGACCTGTTCGCCGCCATCAAGGTCAACGTGCCCGCCGGTGTCCGCCACGCCGCGGACCGGTGCTGCCTGGACACCCCCGCCCCCGCCGGATTTTCCCTGCCCGACCCGCCGGTGGTCATCGACTACTCGGCCCAGAACGACGAATGGTCCGACGGCCACGAGGTGCTCTATCGGGGCATGGCGGAGAAGAAATACGCCCTCATCGGCTTCTGGGGACCTTTCGGCCACGCCAACGACAACGCGGTGATGGAAGCCAAAAACGACCTGATTCACGCGCTGCCCCTGGAATCCATCGTCCGCAATCAACCCTATCCCGTGTTCACGGCCGCCTCAACCGACGATCCGCTGCCCTGGCCCGACCGGCGGGACAGCCAGGCGGCCGGTCAGGTCAACGGCTTTTTCCGGTGGGAAAACCGGCTGGACCTGCCCGGTGCCTTTGAAATGCGTCTGTTCCTGCTGACGCCGGACCGCTGGCAGACCCGAGTGACGCTCCCCGCCGCCTCCACCGCCGACGTGACGCTGCGGCGGCTGCGGTACTTCCGCCCCGCCCCCGGCGAAACGGTTTCCTACCGCTTCGGCGACCGGCAGGGCACGGTGCAGGTCGGCCCGGACGGCCTGATGCCCCTCCCCCGGCTCACCGTCCCGGCCAAGGGCGAAACGCTGATCCTGCAAAAAGCGTGACGAACGCCCCGCATTCTGATATGTACCCCCAATACTGGCTGTCCAGTATTGGGGGTACATATCAGAATGCGGGGCGGTTTTTATGGGTTCATCTCCAGAATGGCCTGATAGTCCGACTGGGCCTGGACGAGCATTCCGTCCATGTCCTTATTGGGGTCGGTGCAGATTTCCTGCAAAATGGTCAGCAGCAGATTGTACATATCCCGGGACATGGGCGATGCCTCCTGCCGCAGCCGGTCCTCCTCCCGGCAGGCCTCCACATAGGGCCGGTAGCCGTCGGCGATTTTGTCGTCGTACTCTGCCTGCACCGTCAGCTCCTGGGTGCGGCGCTGGCCGGTAAAGACGCTGACCGTGGGCAGATACATTCCCAGTGTGCGGACCTGCTCCTCCGCGTCCCGGCGGACCGTGGCCTGCTGGTCCTCGTTCCACACCGGCGCGGTGCCGTACATCTCCAGGAAATCCAGCGCCGCCCGGACCTGATCGTCGGTGGCCTTGGGGGAGAACCAGTAGCTGTAGGCATTCGTCACGATGGCGTTGCCCGTCGGGCCTTCCGGCACGGGCACCAGCGCGAAATCGTCGGGGTCACCGGTGTAATCCTCCGGGAATTCTCCGCTGGTCAGGGCCATGGCCGACTCGCCGTACAGCACGGTCTGCACCAGATAGGATTCGCTGGTCATGCAGGGATTGATTTTCAGCACGCCGGAATTGCCCAGGGTGCTGTAGAAGGACAGGGCGCTTCGCATTTCGGCGGTATCCAGATTGGCCGTATCGCCGTTGAGGCAGGGCTCCGCCCCGTAATTCCAGGCCAGATTGACAAAATCCTTGCCGCCCTGCCGGTCATACAGGTCCATGGCGTAGCCGCCGGCGCTTGTTTTCTCCCGGATCACCTGGGCCATGTCCAGCACTTCGTCCCAGCTGGTGGGATAGGTGATTTCTCCGGCGTCGTTGATCAGCCCCGCCTCCCGGAACAGCGCCTTGTTGCACAGCAGCCCCCGGGCCTTGACCTGATAGGGGATGCCGTTGAGGTGGCCGTTTTCGTCCCGCAGGTCCGCGGTATAGGCGCTGTTCCACGCGGACTGATCCCAGTCCCGCTCGTCCAGCAGCGCCTGAATGTCCCGGCTGAACCCGTTTTCGATGAGCTTCTGGGCCTCATCGTTGGGCACCACGAAGATCGTGGGCAGGTTATCGTCCTCCACCTCGGCGAACATCAGCTTCAGATCGTAGCTGTAGGCCTCGTTGACCCGCTGATTGCCCGTCCGGGCGGTGTAGGCCGCGTTGATCTCGTCCTGCCAGGCCACGGCCTCCGGATCGGCCTTGTCCGCCGTGCCGCCCCAGGTAAAGCGGACACCGTGGACGGTACCCTCCGTGTAATCCCCCGCCGGAAGAGTTTCTCCGGCGGATGCCGTCGTTTCGGTGCCGTTCCCGGCGCCACAGCCGGCCAGCAGCAGCGCTGCCGCCAGCGCCATACAAAGCAGCTTCTTTTTCATGGTGCCACCTCCTGCACCGGCGCCGGCTGACGCCAGGTCAGTGCCTTGGGATAAAAGAATCGGATTTTTTCCGGTGCTGCCGCTACCTCCACCTCCCGGCGCAGCCGCAGCTCGCCGTCCAGGTTCACCGGGGTCTCCCGGTCGCAGAGGATCCGCAGTCGGTCCGTCCGGATATGGTGAATCAAATCGGGATAATCCCGGTATTTGCCCGCCTTGTAGGCGCCGATGATCTTCACCACCTGGAACCGGGACACCGGCTCCACCAGCAGCACGTCCAGCTTGCCGTCGGCGGGGTCCGCCTCGGGCACCGGGTTGAAGCCGCCGCCGTAGTACCGGCCGTTGCAGACGCAGATCATGGAAAACTTCTGATCCAGCCGTTTGCCGTCGATTTCCACCACATAATGCTCCGCCACGCCCCGGACCAGGTTCACCGCCGCCGACAGGCCGTAGGCCATGGGGCCGGTGACCAGCGGCAGGCGCTTGTAGCGGGCCATTTCCGTGCCGATCCGGGCGTCAAAGCCCACGGACAATACGTTCACCGCCCGATCCTCTCCGCAGGCGATCAGGTCAAACGTCGTCTCCCGGCAATCCAGCAGCCGATTCAGGTCGCAGAACGCCGCCGGTTCGCTGAAAATCTTCACAAAGTCGTTGCCGCTGCCCCCGGCGAAATGGGTCACCGCCACATTGGGATAGCCGCAGATGCCGGACACCACCTCGTTGAGCGTGCCGTCGCCGCCGCAGGCGTAGATCCGGTAGTCCTCCCCGGTTTCCGCCGCCCGGCGGGCAATCTCCCGGCACTGGCCCGGCGCGCCGGACACCTCGATCCGGTAGTCAAAGGGGCGCTCCGCCGCCGCCCGGAGGACGGCGCGGCGGTAATCTTCGGTATGGTCCCGCTTTCCCGCCGCCGGATTGATGATGAATAAATGTTTCAAAGTCCCACTGCCCTTCCGGAATCCCGTTCTTTCCCCCGGCGCTTCGGCTCGGTGTACATATAGTAGTCGCACTTGATCATGCCGTTGTAGAGCTTGCGCTTTTTGTCCGCCCGGCAGCCGAAATAATGCTCAAATTCCGGCTCGGAGGTGATGATGTACTTTTTCCAGCCGTCGGCAAATTTCAGATGCCGTCCCAGCGCCCCGTAGAGCCGCTGGGCGCTGTGCTGCTCCATCATCCGCTGGCCGTAGGGCGGATTGCACACCAGAATTCCCTCCGCCGCCGGCAGGTCCATTTTCGTGGCGTCGCCGTCCTTGAAGGTAATCAGGCCGTCCATCCGGGCCTTTTTGGCGTTGGCCATGGCAAGGGACACGGCCTTGGGGTCGTTGTCGGAGCCGAGAATCCGGTAATTGCCCTGATACTCCCGGTCCCGGGCCTCGGTGCGGACCTGTCCCCACACCTCCGCGGGCATCCAGGCATAGGCCTCCGCCTGAAAATGGCGGAACATGCCCGGCGCCCGGTTTTTCGCAATCATGGCCGCCTCGATGGGGATGGTGCCGGAGCCGCAGAAGGGGTCCCAGAAATACTCCCGGCCCCGATACCGGGTCAGCTGGACCATGGCCGCCGCCAGCGTCTCCCGCAGGGGGGCGTCGTTGCCCACGGCCCGGTAGCCCCGCTTGTGCAGCCCCTGGCCGGAGGTGTCCAGATACAGGGTAAACCGGTCATGCATCAAAGAAAACTGAAGCTGGTATTTGACGCCGGTTTCCGGCATCCAGGAAACGCCGTATTTTTCCCCCAGCCGCCGGGAGGCGGCCTTTTTCACAATGGCCTGGCAGTCCGGCACGGACATGAGCTGGCTGTTCAAGCAGTGGCCCTTCACGGGGAAGGCCCCGTCCCGGGGGATGAAGTCCTCCAGATTGGTCCGGTACACCCCCTGAAACAGCTGCTCAAAGGTTTTCGCTTCAAAATCCGCCAGTATCAGCAGCACCCGCTCGCCGGTCCGCAGGCACACGTTGGCCTTGGCCAGCTCCGCAAAGCCGCCGGAAAACAGCACCCGTCCGTTTTCCACCCGGACGTCGGGAATGTCCAGCCGCCGCAGCTCGTCGCCGGCCAGTCCCTCCAGCCCGAATAAACAGGGCACCGCAAATTCAAATTGCTCCATGGATCCTCCTCCGTCCCGCCGTTACGGGATGATCTTCTTCGGTTTGAGATAACGTTCCTGCTCGGAAAAAATGCAGCCGCAGTATTTCTGCATATAAAAGCCCAATTCTCTGGCCCGCTGCTGGCCCGCCTGAAAATAGGGGCGGAAATCCCGGTATTCAAACCGGACGCCGTAGGCAAAGGCCGCCCGCTGGGCCACCTCCCGCATCAGCTCGTGTTTCTGATAGGGGCTGATGAACAGCGACGAGGTGAAGCTGTCAAAGCCCCCCTCCGCCGCCTGCCGGACAGCTTCAAAAAGGCGCATTTCGTAGCATTTTTCGCAGCGCCGGTCCAGATCCTCCGCCACGGCCCGGACAAAGGGCCGCAGGCCGTAGTCATCCCGCTGCAGCACGGGCAGATCGATGGTTTTCGCGTACTCCAGCAGGCAGTTGCGCCGGGCGCGATATTCCGTCACCGGATGGATGTTGGGATTGTACCAGAACCCCGTCACTTCCATGCCGTCCCCCCGCAGCACGTCGATGCACTGATTGGCGCAGGGCGCGCAGCAGATATGCAGCAGCGTTTTCATGCAAAACTCCTCCAAAATCGGAACTTTTTCTATTTTACCAAAGGCCGTCAGCCTTTTCAAGAACAAAGTGTAAAGTTTCCGCCCCACAAGGCGCCTGCCTTGTGGGGCGATGCACAAAAGGTCAGAAATTCCGGACGGTCATGCCTTCCGCCGGTGTCACAAGCGAGGAATCGGTGGCCCGCAGGACGCTTCCGCCGTCCTCCCGCAGCAGGCACACCGTCAGGCCACCGCCGTCGGCGGCGCTGTCCGCCACGGCCTGCCGGTCGGCGGCCTGATACAGCAGCAGATTCCGGTAGCAGGCCTCCACCGGGTCGCCGTCCTCCCGCACCACGGCGGAGGACAGCAGCACTTCGGCAAAATCACCGGTGGCCGTGACGAAATTGGGGTGGCGATACCGGGTTTCCCCGCCGGAAGCGACGGTATAGTAGCCAAGCTCCCCTTCCGTCAGGGCAAAGGTCCGCAGGAAGCTGCAAGCCGACCCCGGCGCGGCGGGAACGGTGGCCGCCTGCTTCACTTCCCCGTTCTCCAGCGTGTACAGGCCGTAATTGGCCTGACGGTGGCCGGACAGGGACAATGTCAGGCCACTGTCGGTGGTGAGGTAGCCGTTGGTGTAGCCCGCCTTTTCCAGCTCCGCCCGGATCATGGACAGCCGGTAGGCGTCGGTAAGCAGGCCCGTATCGACGATCACGTCCGCCTGCTCGATGCTCTCCAGATAGGCGACGTAACCGTCGTCGCAGTTCCAGCGGACGGTGTAGGCGGCCGGGTCCACGAACTCCAGCGTGAACTTCCCTGCCGCCGTCTGCGCCGCCAGCGTTTTCAGCAGCGCCGCCTCCTGAGGGTCCGTCAGGGGATCGTAGGTTTCCGGCTCGGTCATGGCCAGCAGGCCGTTCCATTCCGCGTTCAGCGCGCCGGAAAACAGGCTGTAGCCCTTGCCTTCCCGGGTTTTCTCCCAGGCATCGGAAAGGATGTCGTACAGCTCCTGGCTGACGGCCACCTCCTGCCCCCGGGACCGGTTCAGCGTGGCCAGATTGGCGTAGCCGTCATAGGTGGACGCGGTATCCAGCAGCTTATAGGACCGGAGCAGCACGGCGCTGTACAGGTCCTTCAGCTTCTGCTGCCGGTCCCGGATCTCGCTGCTGGAGCCGGTCAGGTAACACACCAGCGAAAAGCCGTGGCTGTAAAGCGGCGCATCCTCGTCCGCTGCGGTTTCGATTTCATAGTAGCCTTCCTTCCGGTCCCCCAGGGAGGAAATGCCGTAGCTGAAGGCACCCACGGCCACGGCCAGTGCCAGCAGGAAGCCGATGAGCCGCAGCTTCGGGTGGGCGGTGGGAACGGTGATCTGCTCGTCGCGGTCTTTTTTCTTCATGGTACACTCCGTAAACGCAGGGGGCCAGCCGCAGCGCGTTGCTTTGCGGCAGGCCCCCGATGTTTGAATTATTTTCCGAACCGGGACTGCTTGTAATGTTCAATCTCGGAGGGGCTGCCGAAGACCATATGGCCGTTGCCGATATCCACCAGGCTGGGCTGTTCCACGGAATAGTCGTGCTTGGACGGATCGTACACATACAGCTTCTTGGACTTCTCGATCAGCGGGTCGGGAATGGGAATGGCGGACATCAGGCTCTTGGTGTAGGGATGGAGCGGATACTGGAACAGCTCCTCCGTTTCCGCGATTTCCATGATGCGGCCCTTGTAGATAACCACAATCCGGTCGCTGATGAAGCGGACAATGGACAGGTCGTGGGCGATGAACAGGTACGTCAGGCCCCGCTCGCTCTGGAACTTCTTGAGCAGGTTCAGCACCTGGGCACGAATGGACACGTCCAGGGCGGAAATCGGCTCGTCGGCGATGACAAATTCCGGGTTCATGACCAGAGACCGGGCCAGACCGACACGCTGCCGCTGGCCGCCGGAGAACTCGTGGGGATACCGGGTCAGATGCTCGGGCAGCAGGCCCACTTCCCGGGTGATGTCCTCGATTTTCTTGATCCGGTCCTTCTCATCGTCGTAAAGATGGAAGTTGTACAGGCCCTCGGAGATGATATACTCGATGGTGGCCCGCTCGTTCAGGGAAGCCGCCGGGTCCTGGAAGATCATCTGAATCTTCCGGATGACCTCCCGGTCTTCCTTCCGGGACAGCTTGCCGGAAATCTTCTTGCCGTCGTAGTAGATGGCGCCGGCGGAGCAGGGGTTGATCCGCATGATGGCCCGGCCGATGGTGGTCTTGCCGGAGCCGGACTCGCCGACCAGTGACAGCGTCTCGCCCTTGTAGATGTCAAAGCTGACGTTATCAACGGCCTTGAAGGCCTTCTTGCCCTTGTTAAAGACAACGTCCAGATTCTGAACGGAAAGCAATACTTCTTTTTCGCTGTAATCCATACGCTGCCTCCTTAATCCGTAAAGTCAATGTGGGTTTTGAGCATCTTCTCGTGGAGATTCTGGATGTTCTCGGGAATCTCCGTCTTGGGTGCCCGGGGATCCAGCAGCCAGGTCTTGGCCCAGTGGGTGTCGCTGACCTTGAACATGGGCGGCTCCTCCACCAGATCGATGGCCATAGCGTAGCGGTTCCGGGGCGCGAAGGCATCGCCCACAATCTTATTGTAAAGAGAGGGCGGGGTGCCGGGGATGGAGAACAGGTCGGAACCCTTCTGCGCCAGCTGAGGCAGCGAGGACAGCAGCGCCCAGGTGTAGGGGTGCCGGGGATCGTAGAAAATATCCTCCACGCTGCCCACTTCCACCACCTGACCGCCGTAAAGCACGGCCACCCGCTCGGCCACGTTGGCCACAACGCCCAGGTCGTGGGTGATATACACGGTGGTGAAGCCCAGCTCCTTCTGCAGGTCCTTGATCAGGCGGATGATCTGAGCCTGAATGGTCACGTCCAGAGCCGTGGTCGGCTCGTCGCAGATCAGAATCTTGGGCTGGCAGGACAGGGCGATAGCGATGACGATTCTCTGGCGCATACCGCCGGAGTACTCGAAGGGGTAATCGTTGAACCGCTTCTCCGGGTCGGGGATACCGACCTTGCCCATGATGTCGATGGTCCGCTTCTTGGCCTCGGCATTGGAGCACTTCTGGTGCTTGAGAATGACGGTCATGATCTGCTTGCCGATGGTGATAACCGGGTTCAGGGAGGTCATGGGGTCCTGGAACACGGTGGCAATCCGGCAGCCGCGGATCTGCTGCCAGTCGTTGGTGTACTTCACCTTGGCGCAGTCGATGATGGCATAGCCGTGGAGTACCTGATTTTCCTCGTCAAAGGAACGGAACTCCACACGGAAAACGGCGGATTCAAAAATCTGGTTCAGGACCAGCGGATCGGTAAGGTCTTCGCCAATGGACATGGCGGTCTTGAAGGCCTTGTCCAGCTTCCGCAGGAACTTGACCTGGGCCTTCAGCGGATACCGGCCGATGGACAGCAGCACTTCGTAGGCAATGGTCTTGTTCCGATCCAGCGTAGCGTCGGTCAGTCCGCAGGGATTGCCGGGCTGTTCCTCCATGGCGATCTTCCGGTCCCGCTCAGCGAGCAGAGCCTTCAGCTCATCCTGGTCGGCCTTTACCCGGGCGGTATCCTTATTGTAGGCCTCTTTGCGAGCCTTGGCCTTGGCCTTGTGTTCCTCGGCGGCAGCTTTCTTTTCGGCGTTCAGAGCGGCGATGGCGGCATTGACCTTTTCCATCTCGGCGGAATCGGACCCGTTCTTCTTGTCCAGCGTCCACAGATAGTTGGTCTTATCCACCACGTCGTCGGTCAGTTCCTTGATCCTTGCCTGATAGGCCTTTTCCTCCTCGCCGGAAATGGTCCGGGCCAGCTGGATTTCCTTCAGCTTGTTGCGGTAGGCGACATACGCGGCGCTGCCCCTCTCCAGCCGGGAATACTTGTTCAGCCGGTTCATAATGAAATCCAGCAGCTTCAGGTTCCGGCCATCCAGCTTGACATCGGTCTTGGAGATTTCATCATCGGAGAAAATGATGCTGCCGTTGGAGATAAAGCCGTTGGAATCCAGCAAGCCGGCAAAGGTCTTGGTCAGCACGGATTTGCCGGATCCGGATTCGCCCACGATGGCGAGGGACTCGTTTTCGTAAATATCCAGAGACACGTTCCGGATGGCAGACAGGATTCTGCCGCGGACGTTGAACTTGACGTCCACATTCTTCAGGGAGAGCAGTACTTTCTTTTCATTCATTTCAGCCATACGCTCACCTCATTACATGTGGGTCCGGGGATCGGACGCATCGGCCAGATTCTGTCCCAGAACGTACAGGATAATGGTAATGGCGGAAGCCACCGCCACGGGGGGCCAGAACTCCCACGGGAACACCAGGAAGGAGGACTGGGCCTGCTGAATCATCCGGCCCAGAGACGGCACGGAGGCACTCAGACCGACACCGATGTAGGACAGGAACACTTCCATGGAAATGTAGGAAGGCAGCTCCGTTGCCAGCACGGTGACGATGACGGAGGTCAGGAAGGGCAGAATGTTCTTGGTGATCATCCGGGGAATGGGGGTACCCAGACACCGGGAAGCCAGGGAGTACTCCCGGTCACGGATGACCATAACCTGCGTCCGGAAGAAGTAGGCGATGCTCAGCCAGCCGGTGACGGTCAGAGCAAAGACAAAGCTCCAGAAGCCGGACCCGATGATATACACCAGAACGGTAATCAGCAGGATATACGGCACATTGGCCACGACGTTGTAGATAACCACCATGACAGCGTCCAGCTTCTTGGAATAGCCCCACAGAGCGCCCACCAGAATGCCCACCACCATATTGATGGCGGCGCAGATAACGGCCAGCGTCAGGGACGTCCGGGCGGAGGCAATCACGCCATAGAGGATGGAGTTGCCCATGGGACCGGTGCCCAGCAGCCACTTGAAGGAGAAGCCGCCGAAATAGGCCATGGCCTGGGCCGGGTTGAGGTTGTAGGTAGCGGAGTTGGTCACGTTCTCATTGACGTCATACAGCCAGAAGTTGGGCATGATGAAGGACACGAGGACAATCAGGGCAAACGCCGCGATCATGAAAATGTTGGATTTCTTGCGGAAGAACACGCGGAACACGGACTTCCAGTAGGAATACCGGGGGGCGATGATCTTCTCGGAGTCCTTGGCGGCGTCGCCGATAAACCGGAACAGATCGTCCTGATTTTCTGTCTTTTTGATGTCTTCCATTATCTTCCGCCGCCTCCTTCCTTGGACAAGCTGATTCTCGGATCAAATTTTGCCAGCAGCAGGTCGCCCAGAATCAGCGACAGGATGGACAGCGAAGTGTAAAACACCGTGCAGGCCACAATGACGCCGTTGTCCTGCGAGTTGATGGCGGTGGTCAACAGGTTGCCGACGCCGGGAACTGCATACACACGCTCGGTAATGATGGCGCCGGTGAGGCAGCCCAGAATGCTGGCGGGAATGCCGTGGACCAGATAGATCATGGCATTCTTGGAAATGTGGATGTTGTAGATTTCCTTGTCGGACAGGCCCTCGGCCCGGGCGAACTTCACATAATCGGAGTTCATCTGGTCGATCATGTACCGGCGCATCCACTTCATCAGGCTGCCGATGGAGGGCAGCGCCAGCGAAATGGTGGGCAGCACATAGGCCAGAACCTTGACCTGGGCGTTTGCGAATTTGTAGGGCAGATTAAACAGGGAGGTGCCCAGTGCGGCGAACATGAAGATGTAAGCCAGCGACGGCACAGCCATAATGAAGATGATATAGGCGTTGCCGCTCTTGTCCGCCAGCTTGTCCTTCCGGCGTGCCATCAGGATGCCCAGCGGCAGGCCCAGCATATAGGAAATGACGGTGGCAATCAGGCCGATAACGAAGGAGTTCTCCAGCGGAGACAGGCCGGACCGGTTCATCTGATAAATGGTGTAGTTATCGGTGAACTGGCTCTTTTCCTGATCGCTGATGGTGCCTGTGTTATAGGTCAGGGAGTGGAAATTCACGGCGGTGTCCACATACTCGTCGGTGCCCAGCATGGTGGGGAACTGCTGACGGCTGGTGACGATGTCGCCGGTGGGGTTGTGCAGAACGGTGGTAATCTCCGTGCCGCGGTAGGTGGTGTAGGAGGTGCCAAGGTTCAGGTGAATGAAATTCTGATGGAGGAAGGGGAAGCGGCCGTCCACATAGAGCAGATACTTATGCTGCGTACCGGAGCCGACCACCGCATAGAAATTGGAGTAGGGATCCTTCTCCACCCGGATGTACCGGTCGGTCAGGTTCTCGTCCTTCACCTGGTTGGTGGTTTCGACGGTGATGAAGTTGGCCACATAGGAACCCAGACGGCTGAACACGTTCTTCTCGGAAATGGCCAGCAGGTAGGCGTCGCCGCCCTTCTTCAGCTTGCCGGATTTCAGGCGAACCGGCTCCAAATACTTGATTTCGCAGCCCTCGTCGGTGTACTTCTGAATGAACTCCTGAACGGAGGCATTCTCAAGGTAGGTATCCTCATCCTTGATGGCCTTCTTGTCAGCCTTGAAGTCGTCGTGGGTGTCGTAATCGTCGCCGTACATGGCCTGATATTTCGATTTCAGGAAGGACATATAGTCCGTATAAGTCAAATAGCCGTACTTCTGGTACTGCATATACTCATACATGGTTCTGTCGTTGGCGCTTTTCTTGTTCCAGGTATCGTCCGTCTTGAAGATGGTGCTCCGTTCGATGCAGGTGTAAATCAGCAGCATAACCAGCAGCACCACGACAAGGAGGGAGAAGATGGAGAACAGGATGCGCTTGAGCATATATTTTTTCATTGCGACCGCTTATCATTAAAGCTCTCTTTAACGATATCCTCCTTATTCCTTAGATTTTGCCCGCCCGGCGGCGATGCCCTCCGGGCGAAAAGTTAAGTTCAGTCCCCAAAGCAAGTCCCTGCCCCTCGGGCAATGAACTTAGCTTTTCGTACCGGGCTATCCTGCTCCAAAACACATAGGGGGGAGACCCCCCCTATGTGTCGGAATCAGGCAGATTTCTGATTTTGGAAATCAGCGATCAGAACAGGCCGATGACCTTGGTCATGTAGCCGGCGCCTTCGCTCTTGAAGGTATCCAGGTAGGAGCAGGGATCACCGAAGTCGGGGCCCCAGCCGGAACCGTAGAACATATCGTAGTCGGCGGAGATACCGTCGGGAGCACGATAGCCGGTGGCGTAGTAGTCATCGGGGGTGGTGGCCTCAACCATGTTCACCTGAACCTTGTCGGCGCCCAGGGTGCTCTCGATGACGGACTTGTAGGCAGCAGCCTGCGCGACCTGCAGATCGGAAGCGGAGTAGTACACCACGTCGATCTGGATCGGGTAGGACACGGTGTCGCCCAACTCTTCCTCAGCGGCAGCCAGGCACTCCTTGGCCTTCGCGGGGTTGTACCAGCCGTCCACGCCGTCCTTGATGGAAGTAATACCGGAGCCAATCTTATCCAGGTAGTACTGGACCATATCGCCGTACACGGTGCCAGCCTTCCAGGTGTAGCCGTCCTTGTCGGTGACGTCAGCGGTCAGGGTCACGAACTCGGGATGGGTGTACATGTTACGCAGGTTGGTGGTCTTGTTGTCTTCACCACGGTTGGTGGCGTTGACGGTAGCCTTGTCAAACGCGAACTGCAGAGCCTTCCGGAAGTTCTTGTTCATCAGCGCAGTGTGGGTGGAGATCTTCGCAGCCTCGTCCTGAGGAGAAGCGCAGGCGCCGCTCTCCAGAGCGAAGGTGCCACGGTTCATGTTCAGGCCGCCGAAGTAGGTGGTAGAAGTGGTGTCGGAAACGTAGGCATACTTATCGAAGTTGCCGTCGTTCTTGGCCAGAGTGCCGGTGGTATCGTTGGAAACGGAGATACCGGCGTAGGTGCCGTCCACAGTGCTGTTGTACAGGGCGGTCAGGTCTTCAGCGTTGTCGAAGACCCACTTGATGGAATCCAGGGTGGTCTTGTCGTTGTTGTAGTAGTTGGTGTTCCGGACCAGGTTGATCTCGGAATCCTTCTCCAGCTTCTGGACCAGGAACGGGCCGCAGTAGACCTGAGAAGCAACGTCGGTGGACTTACCGAAGGTGTAGGCATCGGTATCGGCAGAAGCCTCGGCATACTCGTCAACGCCGTACACGCCGCCGTGGGCCTGATAGAAGCTGTCGCAGATGGGCAGGAAGCAGGAGTAGGTCAGCATGGTCAGGAAGTAGGAAGTGGGCTGCTCCAGGGTAACCTGCAGAGTGTGATCGTCAACGGCCTTGTAGCCGACGTTATCCCAGCTGCCGCCGTTGTCGTAGTAATCCTTGGCACCGACAATGATGCCGTCAACCAGGTATTCCAGACCGGCCTTGGCGTCCAGCATGTGACGGAAGCCGGCGACAAAGTCGTTGGCGGTCACTTCGGCATACTCAGCGCCTTCGGCGGTGTACCAGTGGGCACCCTGACGGATGTGGAAGGTGTAGGTCAGGCCGTCCTCGGAAACTTCCCAAGACTCAGCCAGAGCGGGGTTCATGTTGCCCAGGCAGTCATACTCAACCAGACCGTCAACAGTGTTCACGGTGATCTCGGTATCGGACTGAGAAGAAGTGTTCAGCCAGTCCAGCGTGACAGGCGCGGTCTGGAAGGTGGTGGTGTAGGTGGTCTGGATGGTGTGGCCCTTGGAGGTCAGGTAAGCGGCGGGATCATAGGTGCCTTCGCCGGCCTTGGCCTTTTCCCACTCGGCCATCAGATCGTTCCGCTCGTCGTGGGTCAGGAACTCATCGGAGATGACCATGCACTTCAGACGGTCATCATCGTTGCCCCACTGGACATAAGGAACGGTTCTGGGAGCCACACGGGAGATGGTGTAAGCACCGCCCTGGGTGGTGTTGGGGATCATCACGGCGGAATCCAGCAGCGCGGCTTCAGCCTGTGCGAAGATCACGAACCGCTCGTTGGGATCGGTCAGACCTTCGGCCTCGTCCAGCAGTCTGGCATAATCGCCAAGAACCGCATCGTAGATTTCTTCGTCGTCGCCGCGCTCGTAGGTCGCGTCGCCGGCAGGCTGGGTGCCCTTGGTTTCATCGGAACCCTGAGTACCGGCAGTCGTGTTGGGGGTCTTGTTACCGCCGCAGGCGACCAGGCTCAGAGCCATGACCAGAACCAGGAGCATAGCAATCAGCTTTTTCATTTCTTTTCCTCCTAATACGTTTTTGGGCTTGTGCCCTTATAATAAGCTGCGCCTTCCTATCGGAGCAGCATTATTACCGCTTGGATGTACAATAGAATAACGCCGATTCTCAAAAAATGCAAGCACATTTTGCAATTTATGCACATCCCGGCCGTCTTTCGGAAGATCCGTCAGTTTTGCTCCCGGAAGCGGGGGGCGGTCTGTGAAATCTGCTGGGGACCGGAATGCATCCGCGCCGGGGCGGATCTTTCACGGCCGTTTTTCGGGGTGCCGCTGCATTTGTTAAGAATTGTTAGTACTTTAGCACATTTTCGCGCAGGAATCAACTGTTTTTTTCATTTTTGTGAACGCGGGGCAAAATCTCGTGAATCATAACAAAAACCGCTGCCTGTTGGGCTGCGGTTTTTGTCGGCTTTGTCCTGCCTTCCGACAGTTTTCCGGTTTTCCGCCCGGTTCCGGCTGGTTTTCGGCCTTTTTCCGCTGTTTCGGCCCGGCGAAAACCGTCAGTTCTCCGTCTCTCGCGGTCCTAGGATTCCGAAGTTTACGTCAATCTTTCCCCGAAAGACTTCTAAAGGCATCTGTCTTTCGCAGACAGACAAATTTGCAGTTATTCATCCTTTTTCCTGCATTTCCAGGATCTCCCCCGTGACGCCCTCCGCTGCGAGGCCGGTGACGGCAACCAGCCGGACCTGATTATGCAGATCCCGTCCCTCCGCCCACACCCGGACGTAGTTGGGCGCATGGCCCGTCCAGCGGCCGTCCTGCTCCTCCTCGAAGAGCACCGGCTGCACCGTGCCGATCAGCCCCCGGCGGTAATGTTCGCTCATTTCCCGGGCCACGGCGACGGCCTCCCGGCTGCGCTGCTCCTTCACTGCGTTGCCCAGCTGGCCGGGCATTTTGTCCGCCGGGGTCCCCGGGCGGCGGGAATAAGGGAAAATGTGCATATCGGCAAAGCCGCACCGGCGGATAAAGGCCAGACTCTGGCGGAATTCCTCCTCCGTCTCCCCCGGGAAGGCCACGATCATGTCGGTGGTCACGGCGCAGCCGGGGAAATACTCCTTTAATAAGGTAACGCTTTGCAGATACCGGGCAGTGTCGTACCGCCGCTTCATCCGGGCCAGCACCGTGTCGCAGCCGGACTGCATGGACAGGTGGAACTGGGGACACAGATTGGGCAGGGCCGCCATGGCCCGGCAGAACTCCTCCGTGACGATCCGCGGCTCCAGACTGCCCAGCCGGATCCGCCGGTCCGGCACCGCCCGGCACACCGCCTCCAGCAGCGTCTTCAGGCCGGGCTTTCCCGGCAGGTCCCGGCCCCAGGAGGCGATTTCGATGCCGGTCACCACGATTTCCCGGTAGCCCTGCTCTGCCAGCGCTCTGGCCTGGGCCACGGCGGTGTCCAACGGCGCCGACCGCACCGGCCCCCGGGTATAGGGGATGATACAGTAAGTACAGAAATTGCTGCACCCGTCCTGGACCTTCAGCATGGCCCGGGTCCGCTGCTCCAGGCCTCCGGCGGGGAGAATCTCAAACTCCCGGCGCTTCAGGGCCTGATCCAGTACCGGCGCGGTCTGCCGGTGATCCAGCGCCGCCAGCACCTGCTCCAGAAAGGCCTCCCGGTCGGCACTGCCGCCTACCACGTCCACCCCCAGCGGCGCCAGCGCCGCCGGATCGTGCTGGGGATAGCAGCCGCACACGGCCAGCACGGCTTCCGGATGGTCCCGGCGGCACCGGCGGATCACCGCCCGGTTTTTCTTGTCCGCCACCGCGGTGACGGAGCAGGTGTTGACGATATAGGCGTCGCACTGCCCCTCAAAATCCCCCACGGTGTGGCCCCGCTGCCGCAGGAGCTGCTCCATGGCCTGGGTCTCGTACTGGTTTACCTTGCAGCCAAGGGTGTAAAATCCGAAAGTCATTGTCAAAACCACCAATTTATCCTTGCATTTTTTGTGTTAATCGGCGAACGCGTCAATTGAAAAAAGATTCAGATCTGTTATAATGATAAAAGTCAATTTTTACGTTACCGGCCCTATTATACACAAAGTTTGCAGGTTTGTATAGCACTGGAGGGAATTTTGTGCAGGAATTCAGCATTGAACTTCATTCGTTCCAGAAGGTGAAGGATTTTGTCGCCCTGGCCACGGTTCAGCCCTTCTCGGTGCTGGTGGGCAACGGTACCCGCCGCGTCAACGGAAAAAGCTTCATGGGAATGTTCACGTTGGATTATACCCAGCCGCTCAGCGTCCGGGTCAGCTGCGACGGGGAGGCGTTCTCCCGCTTCGCGCAGGCCGCCGCCCGTCTTGCGGCAGAATAAGGCTTTCGGCTCTTGCAGCACCGTCCCGGGAATACCTGGGGCGGGTTTTTTATGGCCCGGGACGGAAAAATCCGGCGTTTCTTAAACAATCCGTAAACAATCGGGCGGAGCGGTTGCATTTCACCGCCGATTTACTATAATACTGGTATTCCGATTTTTGAACAAGGGGACTTCCTTATATGAACGGTTTTTTTGATTGGCTCCGCAGACTCGGCTTCAAATGCCGGGACGGTCTGATCCGCTTTATGTCCGGCCGCTACGGCACCGACAAGCTGAACATGGCCATTTTGCTGCTGGGCGTGGTGGTAAGTCTGATCTCGGTGTTTCTGCGGGTGCCTGTGGCCAATCTGATCCTGACGCTGATTTCCTATCTGCTGATGGGCGTGGCCATTTTCCGCTGCCTGTCCCGGGACCAGTACCGGCGGTATCAGGAAAACCAGCGGTTTCTCCAGTTTTTCACCCGGCTGAAGGATCGGGACCACCGGTATTTCTACTGTCCCCGGTGCCGTCAGCCCGTCCGGGTGCCCCGGGGCAAGGGCAAAATCGCCATCATCTGCCCCAAATGCCGGGAGCGGTTCATCCGCAAGACCTGATACTTCCGCCCTTCCGTGTGAAGGGCGGCCTTTTTTTGATTGTTCAAAAATATTTCAAATTCCACCCCTTGACAACGCTGGCACTCTGATGTATAGTTTGCTTAGCACTCAAGAGAACGGAGTGCTAAAGAAAGGATGGCAGTCATGGAACTGACCGAACGGAAAAAGAAGGTTCTGCGGTGCATCGTAGACCTGTATATCCGGACAGCGGAACCGGTCGGTTCCAAGGCGGTTGCCGAAATGCCCGATATGAACTATTCCTCCGCCACCATTCGCAACGAAATGGCGGAGCTGACCGCCCAGGGTTACCTGGAGCAGCCCCACACCAGCGCAGGCCGGGTGCCTTCCGCACTGGGTTACCGGCTGTATGTGGACGAGCTGATGGCGGATTACCGGCTGAGTCTGGATGAGACCCGTTCCATCAACGCCAGTCTGGAGGAAAAGATGCAGCAGGTGGACAAAACCGTGGAGCAGGTTGCTAAGCTTGTCAGCCAGGCCACCAATCTCCCGGCCATTTCCATGACCTCCCGCCACAAGGGCATTACCGTCAGCCGCTTCGATCTGATTCTGGCCGGGAAAGGCAGCTTCATTCTGGTGTTGATGCTTTCCACCGACGAGGTGGTCAACAAGCTCATCAAGGTGCCGCTGAGCCTGACGGAGCAGGATCTGAAGCTTCTGTCCGCCGTCCTCAACGCCGCCATGACCGGTCTTTCCCCCGAGGAATTCACCGAGGCTCTTGTGAGCCGGGTGATGAACTCCGCCGGAAGCGCCGCGTCGCTGGTTCCCGTCATCGTGGACTTCACCTGTCAGGCGCTGAAGCACGCAGGCGACGCCGACGTGGCCGTGGCCGGGCAGATGCGGCTGCTGGGTCAGCCCGAATACCGGGACGTGGAAAAAGCTCAGAAGGTCCTCTCCTCGCTGGATGATGACGCGCTGAACAATCTTCCCGCCGTCATGCAGGGCGCCAACGGAACCAAGGTTCTGGTGGGACCCGAAAATGTGGCCGAGGAGCTGAAGGACACCAGCGTCGTGATGACGAAATTCGACATCGGCGACGGCATGCAGGGCATGATCGGCGTGGTCGGTCCCACCCGGATGGATTACGCCAAGGTCACCGCCCGGCTGAGTTACTTTGCCGAGAGCCTTTCCAAGCTGTTCTCGGCGCCCGAACCGCAAAAACAGCTTCCGGAATCTTCCGGTGAACAAAAATCCGATAAGGAGGCATAACCGTGGCAAAAAAAGATCCCAAAGAAACAAAGCAGGCCCCCGAAGCAGAACCGGAAAAGGAGCTGCCGGCGGAGGAAACCCCGCAGCAGGAAGCCCCGACGGAGGCACCGGCCAAAGAGCCTGAGATCGACTGGAAAAAGAAATATGACGACGCCCACGACGCCCACCTGCGTCTGGCTGCCGAATATGACAATTTCCGCAAACGCACCGCCAAGGAAAAAGAACAGTCCTACGGCAACGGCAAGTCCGATACCGTGCTGAAAATCCTGCCGGTGTACGATAATCTGGAGCGGGCGCTGAATCAGCCCACCGAAGACGCCGCCTACAAAAAGGGCGTGGAGATGACGATGAACGAGCTGGTGAAAATTCTCACCGGTCTGGGCGTTGAAATCTTCGGTGCCGTGGGGGACACCTTCGATCCCGCACTCCACAACGCCGTCATGCACACGGAGGACGAAAGCCTGGGCGAAAACGTCATCGCCGCCGTCTTCCAGAAGGGCTTCCGGATCGGCGACAAGGTCGTTCGGTTCGCCATGGTGCAGGTGGCCAACTAACTTGCTTTTCCCTGGCAAACGGAGGTTTGCCGTTCCCATATCATTCAAATATATTTCTTCAAATCAGGAGGATCATTCTTATGAGTAAAATTATCGGTATTGACTTAGGTACTACGAATTCCTGTGTTGCCGTTCTGGAAGGCGGCGAGCCCGTCGTCATCGCCAACGCCGAAGGTGCCCGGACCACCCCCTCTGTGGTGGCCTTCTCCAAGACCGGCGAACGGATGGTCGGTCAGGTTGCAAAGCGTCAGGCCGTGACCAACGCCGACCGGACCGTTTCTTCCATCAAGCGTCACATGGGTGAAAATTACCACGTCACCATCGACGGCAAGAACTACACCCCTCAGGAAATCAGCGCCATGATCCTGCAGAAGCTGAAGGCGGACGCCGAAAGCTATCTGGGCACCCCTGTGACCGAAGCGGTCATCACCGTGCCTGCTTACTTCTCCGACTCTCAGCGTCAGGCCACCAAGGACGCCGGTAAGATCGCCGGTCTGGACGTGAAGCGGATCATCAACGAGCCGACTGCTGCGGCCCTGGCCTACGGCCTGGACAAGGAATCCGAGCAGAAGATCATGGTGTACGATCTGGGCGGCGGTACGTTCGATGTGTCCATCATGGAAATCGGCGACGGCGTGTTTGACGTGCTGGCTACCTCCGGTGACACCCATCTGGGCGGCGACGACTTTGACCAGAGAATCATGAACTATCTGGTGGAGGAATTCAAGAAGGCCGAGGGCATTGACCTGTCCGGCGATAAGGTCGCCATGCAGCGTCTGAAGGACGCCGCCGAAAAGGCCAAGATCGAGCTGTCCGGCGTGACCTCCACCAACATCAACCTGCCCTATATCACTGCCGACGCCACCGGCCCGAAGCACCTCGACCTCACCCTCACCCGCGCAAAGTTCAACGAGCTGACCGCGCATCTGGTCGAAGCGACCGCCGGCCCCGTCAAGCAGGCCATGAGCGACGCCGGTCTTACCGGAAACGATATTCACAAGGTCCTGATGGTGGGCGGCTCCAGCCGTATCCCCGCCGTGCAGGAAATGGTCAAGAAGCTCACCGGCA
>CAJLCS010000004.1 GCA_905205195.1 uncultured Eubacteriales bacterium | reverse complement strand
CTGGAAGTCCTGGACAAGATCACCAAGGACGGCAAGTGCATCGGCGTGACCCACTTCACCTGCATCGGCAATACCAAGGAAGGTATCAAGGAGCAGCTGCAGAACTATCTGGACCACGGCATTAACCATATGCTGGCCCTGCGCGGCGACCTGCCCTTCGGCTGGACCGGCACCGGCGGCGACCTGCATTACGCCACGGAGCTGGTGAAGTTCGTCCGTCGGGAGTTCGGCGACAAGTTCACCATCGCGGTGGCCGGCTCTCCCGAGGGCCATATTCAGTGCCGTTCTCTGGAAGCGGATATCGCCTTCCTGAAGCAGAAGCAGGACAACGGCGCCGACTACATCATGACCCAGCTGTGCTGGGATATGGATCAGTTCCGGTACTGGCTGGACGCCATCCGCGCCGCAGGCATCTGGCTGCCGGTGGACGTGGGTATCATGCCCATCCTGGACCAGGCTTCCACCATCAACATGGCTCTGTCCCGCAACGGCTGCGTCATGCCCCGTGCCCTGTGTGAGATCATCTCCAAGAACTGGATCTTCCCGAACCCCTTCTCCGTCGGCCTGAAGACCGCCAAGGGCGACAACGCCTGCTTCGACGCCGACGTGGAGGGCAAGAAGGCCAGCTTCAAGGAAGCGGGCATCGAGTACACCATCAACCAGATCGACGAGTACCGCGCCTGCGGCATCAACGGCATCCATCTGTACGCACTGAACAAGTACGAAGATGTGGCCCGGATTGCCAAGGAAGCCGGCCTGCTGGATCTGGCCTGAATCTGATCTTTTTCGCGGACCGGGCGCCATTGGCACCCGGCCCGCACCGCGAATCGTTTTCCGAAGGAGCAAGAAACTATGGCAACACCGCATACGATCGCCGTGGCCGGTAAGGGCGGCGTGGGAAAAACCACCACCTGCGGCATGATTATCGATTATCTGAGCAAGCAGAACAAAGGCCCCATCCTGGTTGTGGATGCCGACGCCAACAGCAACCTCAATGAAGTGCTGGGGGTGGAAGTGGACACGACGCTGGGCGATATCCGGGAGGAAATGGCCCGGGCGGAGCTGAAGGGCAACGTCATTCCCGCCGGAATGACCAAGGCGGACTATGCCGAGTACAAATTCAATTCCGCGCTGATCGAGGACGACGATTTTGACATGCTTGTCATGGGCCGGACCCAGGGCAAGGGGTGCTACTGCTACGTCAACGGCGTCCTGAAGACGCAGGTGGACAAGTACGCCAAGAACTACCGGTATCTCGTGATGGACAACGAGGCGGGCCTGGAGCATATCGCTCGGGGCACGCTGCCGCATGTGGACACCATGCTGCTGATCTCGGACTGCTCCCGGCGGGGCGTCCAGGCCGTGGCACGGATCGCGGAGATGATCGGCGATATGGAATTGAAGCCCGGTCAAATGGGTGTAATCATCAACCGGGCGCCGGGGGGCGTTCTGGACGATGGTGTCCGGGCTGAAATTGAAAAACACGGGCTGACGCTGTTGGGCGTTCTGCCGCAGGACGACGCGGTGTACCGCTGCGACTGCGAGGGCAAGCCCTCCGCCAGACTGCCGGAGTCCAATCCGGTGAAGACGGCGCTGCG
Source organism: uncultured Eubacteriales bacterium (assembly GCA_905205195.1). Taxonomy (GTDB): domain Bacteria; phylum Bacillota; class Clostridia; order Oscillospirales; family Oscillospiraceae; genus Faecousia. The sequence goes on along the minus strand of CAJLCS010000004.1, from coordinate 46,911 downwards.
GGGAATTCTGGAGTCCATCGGCATCTGAACCGTCTTTTGCAGAGGTGGGTCGTGACCCGCCGCCCGAGCGGCACCTTTGGCGGGGCAGGACCCGCCTCTGCAAAGAAAGCATTTTATACTTAAGGATTCATCAAACAAGGGGGATAACACTATGTCTTTCGTTCCAAAGACGCAGCCTTTCAGCGGCAAGATCAATGCCGTGACGCTGGGCACCGGCGATAAGGCAATCGTCATCGGCGGCCAGAATGTGCTGCCGTTCTACACCTTCGACGCGCCCATTGAGCACGCGCCGAAGATCGGTGTGGAGGTTTCCGATCTGGCCGGTGCGTGGACCGCACCTGCACTGAAGGAATTCTATGCCGGCTGCACCACCATGGCCGACTACGCCAAGCGCGCCGAGACCATGCCCGGTGCGGATTTCATCTGCCTGCACTTTGAGTCTGCGGATCCCAACGGTGAAAACCGTTCCGTGGCCGACTGCGTGGCCGACGCCAAGGCCGTGGCTGAGGTGGTCACCATGCCTATCGTCATCATGGGCTGCAAGAACATCGAAAAGGACGGCGAGCTGTTCAGCAAGATCGCCGAAGCCCTGCAGGGCAAGAACATTCTGGTCCTGTCTGCCCGCAGCGAGGACTATAAGACCGTAGGCGCTTCCGTTGCCCTGGCCTACGGCCAGAAGGTCGGCGCCGAGACGGCGGACGACATCAACCTGGCCAAGCAGCTGAACATCATGCTCAAGGGCCTGACCGTTCCCGCCGAGTCTATTGTCATGAACATCGGCACTGCGGCGGTGGGCTACGGCTTTGAGTATGTGGCCTCCACGCTGGATCGTGTCCGCGCCGCGGCACTGGCCCAGTCCGATGCGGACCTGCAGATGCCCATTATGGCCCCGGTGTCTCCCGACGCCTGGAGCGTGAAGGAATCCACCGCTTCCGAAGAAGACGAACCCGAATGGGGCAACGCCGAAGAGCGCGGCATCGACATGGAAGTCGCCACCGCCTCTGCGGACCTGACCGGCGGCGCCGACGCTGTGATTATGCGTCATCCTGCGGCCATTGCCACCATTAAGAAGTTCATCACGGAACTCGTCTGATCGGAAAGGAGGAACCATTACCATGGCTTTGAAAGGTCTTGACATTTTTAAGCTGTCTCCGAAGAAGAACTGTAAGGAGTGCGCCAGCCCCACCTGTATGGCATTCTGCATGAAGGTGGCTCAGGGCGCTGTTTCCATCGATAAGTGCCCGTATTTCTCTGACGATGCGAAGGCGGTCCTCAACGAGCAGACCGCACCTCCCATGAAGACCATCACCGTCGGCAAGGATCACAAGCTGGGCGGCGAAACGGTGCTGTTCCGTCACGAGAAGACTCTGGTCAACAAGAACCTGTATGCGGTGAACGTGTGCACCTGCATGGACGACGCCGCCGTGGACGCCAAGCTGGCGGATATGGCGAAGGTCGATTATGAGCGAATCGGCGAGAGAATGTACGTCGAGTTCGTTCTGTGCGCCAACAAGGGCAATGATCCCGCGGCTTACGCCCATCTGGTGGAAAAGGCAGCGGCCACCGGCCGGACGCTGATTCTGGAGTGCTGGGATGCGGCCTGCGCCAAGGCGGCGCTGGACGTCTGCAAGGACGGCAAGCCCATTCTGGACGGTGCGACCACCGAGAACTGGGAAGAAATGAACAAAATTGCCACCGAAGCCGGCGTGACGTTGGGCGTGTGGGCGGAGAATCTGTCCGACCTGTACGACACCGTCAAGAAGCTGGAAGCAGCGGGCAACAAGAATCTGGTGCTGGACGTCACCGGCAAGAACGCCAAGGAAACGCTGGCGAACGCCGTGCTGGTCCGCCGGACTGCCCTGAAGGACGGCGACCGGAGCTTCGGCTACCCCTCCATCGTCAATCTGGCCAAGATCGCCAAGGGCGATTCCCGGCTGCAGACGGCCTACGCCGCTATGTTCACCGAGCGCTATGCCTCCATCATCGTGATGGAGAACATGACCTACGCCGAGGCCCTGCCTCTGTATGGCCTGCGCCAGAACATCTACACCGACCCCCAGAAGCCCATGAAGGTCGAGTCCAAGGTCTATCCGCTCAACGGTGCCGACGAGAACAGCCCCTGCGCCCTGACGGTGGACTTCGCCCTGACCTACTTCCTGGTGTCCGGCGAGCTGGAGCGCTCCAACTGCCCGGTGAACCTGCTGATCACCGACGCTTCCGGTATGTCCGTGCTGACCGCCTGGGCTGCCGGCAAGTTCTCCGCCACCACTATCAAGAAGTTTTTCGATGAGCATGATATTGCCAATAAGATCAAGTCCCGCACCCTGATTATCCCCGGCAAGGTGGCCGTGATGAAGGGCGAAATTCAGGAAAAGCTGCCGGACTGGCACGTCGTGGTTGGCCCCACCGAGGCTGTCCAGCTGCCCAAGTACATGAAGGATAAGGAATACGAGGCTGCCGCCAAGGCCGCTGCTGCGGAAGCTGCCGCCAAGGCCGCCGCTGCCCCCAAGGAGGAAGTCAAGGAGCTGTCCTTCGAGGAGCTGCTGGAGACCAAGGTGCCCAAGATTGAAGTGGTGGACATGGGCGTTCACTACAAGGGCCACAATCCCGAGAGCAAGACCTTCGTCACCATCGGCGAACGGATTCACTGCATCTCCCCGTCCATCCGCAAGGCCATGGACGAGCGGGATCCTGCGCCCATCCTGAAGCGTGCTGCCGAGCAGATTGCCGCCGGTGCCACCTATCTGGACGTCAACATCGGACCTGCCGAGAAGGACGGCCCCGAGCGTATGATGTGGGCGGTCAAGCTGCTGCAGGAGAACTTCGACAATGTGCCGCTGGCGCTGGATACCGCCAACAAGAAGGCCATCGAAGCCGGTATCAAGGTTTACAACCGGACCAACGGCAAGCCCATCGTCAACTCCGCTGATGCCGGGTCCCGTATCTCCAACATTGATCTGGCTGCCGCCAACGACGCCATTTGTATCGCCCTGTGCTCCGCCGACGGCATTGCCAAGGACAACGATGAGCGGATGAAGCACTGCCACAATATGCTCGAGCGGGGCCTGTCTCTGGGTATGGAAGCAACCGACCTGTGGTTTGACCCCCTGTTCCTGGTGGTCAAGGGTATGCAGGACAAGCAGATGGATGTGCTGAACGCCATCAAGCTGTTCGCCGATGAGGGCCTGAAGTCCACCGGCGGTCTGTCCAACAACTCCAACGGCGCCCCCAAGACGGTCCGTCCCATCATGGACTCCGCGCTGGTGGCCATGGCCATGATGCAGGGCCTGACCTCCGCCATCGTCAACCCCTGCGACCTGCGGCTGATGGAGACCATCAAGTCCTGCGACATCTTCAAGAACCACGTTCTGTACTCCGACTCCTATCTGGATCTGTAAGCCGGAACGGAACGCTTAAAGCGCACATATCCCGTATGTTTGTGGTCGGGAGGGAAGCTCCCTCCCGGCCACTTTGCTATCTCCGATTCCCTGAGCGCTGTCCGCTTTTTTGCACACGGAAAGTAGGGAAAAACAAACTATTACTGAATATTCAGCCAATTGCGGCTTAATATTATTCATCTCTACTATGATAACGGGAGGAATTTCACATGAGCGTATTAACCGATCTGATCTACGGCGGCGCCAACGCCGTTGCCGGCCTGACTGAGAATGCCGTCAACGAGGCCGTCGCCAAGTACGGCGCGGACAAGGCCATTGCCTTCCCGGACACCGCCTACTTCTTCCCCACGATTTATGCGGCCACCGGCGTCAAGGTGAAAACCCTGGGCGACCTGCCCGCCTGCGTGGGCGTTCTCAAGAGCCTGATTACCAATCAGGAGGATCTGCAGCAGGCACTCAACGCCGGTCTGGCCACGGCCGTCGGCGCGGAAATCATCGAGGGCCTGAAGTATGTGGAGGGCACCAATCCCTATGAAAACGACTCCGGCATCGGCTTCGTGCCCGATCCCGTCATCCGTTCTCTGGGCGTGCCGCTGGTCACCGGCGATATCCCCGGCGTCGCGGTGGTGCTGGGCAAGGCGGAGAACCCCGCCGACGTGGTCAAGACCGTGAAGGATTACCAGTCCAAGGGCCTGATGACCTTCCTGGTGGGCGACTGTATCGAGCAGTGCGCCGAGGGCGGCGTGAAGATGGGCCTGGAGCTGCGTGTCATTCCCCTGGGCCATGACGTGACCGCTGTGATCCATGTGGTGACCGTGGCCATCCGTGCGGCGCTGATCTTCGGCAACATCCAGCCCGGCGATCTGGCCGGTCTGCTGAACTACACCAAGGAGCGCGTGCCCGCTTTCGTCAACACCTTCGGCAATATCGATTCCGTGGTGGTGGCGGCCGGCGCCGGCGCCATTGCGCTGGGCTTCCCGGTGGTTGTGGACGTGGATCTGGGTGAAAATCAGGTTCCCGGCGCGCTGGAGTCCGAGCTGGACCACGAGCAGACCGTGAAGAAGTCCCTGGAGCTGCGGGGCATCAAGATCAAGACCACCGAACTGCCCATTCCCGTGGCCTTCGCCGCCGCCTTTGAAGGCGAAATCATCCGTAAGGCCGATATGCACAACGAAATCTTCTCCGGCAAGAATCCCACGGCGGAGCTGGTGGAGATGAAGGCCATGGACGAGGTGGAGGATCACAAGATCCAGATCATCGGACCGGACTTCGATCAGCAGAAGGATCTGGCGCTGGTGACCCATGTGGAAGTGGCCGGTAAGAAGATGCAGCCGGACTTTGAGTCCGTCATCGAGCGGAAATTCCACTCCTGGTTCAACTACATGGAGGGCGTCATGCACACCGGGCAGCGGAATCAGGTCCGGATCCGTGTGTCCAACGCTGCCTATGACGCGGGCCTGCGGCTGAAGGATTTCGCCGAGGTGCTGTACGTCATGATTATGAACGACTTCGACACCGTGGTGGACAAGTGCCAGGTGACGCTGATTACCGACGCCGAGCAGGCGGGCAAGTTCCGCGACGAAGTGGCCATTCCCCGCTACAACCAGCGCGACGATCGTCTGGCTTCCATGACCGACGAGTCCGTGGACCGCTACTACACCTGCATCCTGTGTCAGTCCTTCGCCCCGGCTCACTGCTGCGTGGTTACCCCCGAGCGTCTGGGCCTGTGCGGCGCCGTGTCCTGGCTGGATGCCAAGGCCACCAATGAGCTGAACCCCAACGGCCCCTGCCAGCCGATCTTCAAGGAAGGCCTGCTGGACGAGCGGACCGGCCGGTACGAATCCGTCAACAAGGCGGTGGCCGACGCCACCCACGGCGCGGTGGAGAGCGTGACGCTGTACTCCATTCTGGAGGACCCCATGACCTCCTGCGGCTGCTTCGAGTGTATCTGCGGCATTGAGCCGGTGAGCAACGGCTTCATCGTGGTCAACCGGGAGTACAAGGGCATGACCCCCGCCGGTATGACCTTCGGCGAGCTGGCCTCCTGCACCGGCGGCGGTGTCCAGACCCCGGGTTACATGGGCCATGGCCGTCACTTCATTTCCTCCAAGAAGTTCATTGCGGCCGAGGGCGGCATTGAGCGGATCGTCTGGATGCCCAAGGAGCTGAAGGACGATGTGGCGGAGCGTCTGAACAAGACCGCCAAGGAAATGTACGGCATCGACAACTTCACCGACATGATCGCCGACGAAACGGTGACCACTGACTGCGAAGAGCTGCTGAACTGGCTGACCGAGAAGAATCACCCGGTTCTGGGGCTGGAGCCGCTGATGTAACTTTTCCCTTCCCATCCCTTTCGGGCTGCCGCACTTGCTGCGGCAGCCCCTTTTTGCTTGACAAGGGAATTCCGCGGGGCTAGAATAAAGGAAGAAAATGTATTCGGGGTGGTTTTCTTGAACAAAAATGGGATCAAGCTGGTTGCGGCGGCGTCCATGCTGGCGGACCATGTGGGGGTGCTGCTTTTCCCCCAGGTGGCCGTGCTGCGGTGGATCGGACGGCTGGCGTTTCCGCTTTTCGCGTTCTGTCTGGGCGACGGCTGCCAGTATACCGGCAACCGGACGCGGTATTTTCTGCGGATTTTCCTGCTGGGGCTGGCGTGCCAGATTGTTTTTTCGGCAGAGGAGCTGCTGCACGGCAGCTTGCAGGACTCCCAGGCCCTGTATCTGAACATCCTTTTGACTCTTTCCGTCGCCATCGGGCTTTGCTTTGCGTGGCTGCGGCTGAAGGAGAAGCCCGGGCCGGCTTCGGCGGCGATTTTTACCGGCGGATTGATTCTGACCTTGGGGGCGGACCTGCTGCTGCGGTGGCTGACGGGCAAAACCGGGATTCTGATGCAGTTCGATTACGGCGCCGCCGGGGCCATGCTGCCGCTGTTTGCGGTGTTCACCCGGGAAAAATACCGGCAGACGGCGCTTTTCTCCCTGGGTACGGTGCTGTTCTGCCTGCTGCGCGCCGGGCAGGACCCCATGTCGCTGTGGACGCTGGCCGCGCTGCCGGTGCTCTGGCTCTACAACGGCAAGCCGGGGAAAAAGTGGCTGCAATATCCGTTTTACTTCTTCTATCCGGCCCATCTGGCGATTCTGTATCTGATTGCACAAATCCGCGGCTGATTCCGGGCTTTTTTGCCGAAGGGGGTAGCCAGAACCGCAAAACTATGGTACAATAGAACTACGAGTTTCGGAAAATTCCCGTAACAAAGAAAGGAATTTGAACACAATGAGTAAAGTGGTCTTTCAGATTGAAGGTGGCAGTCCGGTTACCGTGGAGTGCGGCCTTGGCGAAAACGTCCTGGAGCTGGCCCGCCGGGCCAATGTGGCCATCGACGCCCCCTGTTCCGGCAACGGTTCCTGCGGCAAATGTCGGGTCAAGCTGCTGGAAGGGGTGCTGGAAAGCCCCCGGACCCGGCATATCTCCGACGCGGAGTATGCCGAGGGCTGGCGTCTGGCCTGCAACAGCAAGGTGCAGGGCGACGTGACCATCCTGGTGCCGGATATTGCGTCGGCTTACCAGTCCCGGATGAAAACGGCGGACCTGTCCTCCCCGGAGGAAGTGGCGATTTTCAACCGTGCCCAGGAGGATCTGGCGGCCAGCGGCATCGCCTTTACCAACCGGTTCAAGGCGGTGGAGCTGACGCTGGACGAGCCTACCGAGGCGGACACCATGCCCGACGACGAGCGGCTGACCCGGGGCATTCAGGAGGCGCTGGGGGTGGAAAACGTGTCCATTCCCTACTGCGTGATGGTGAAGCTGGCGTCCACCCTGCGGGATAACGGCTTCCATGTGGTGGTGAAGGGTGAGGAGCAGGAAAACCGCTTCCTCTGCATGGACATCACCGCGCCGACGGACACCGCGCTGGTGGGCTGCGCCATCGATATCGGTACCACCACCGTGTCCATGGTGCTGGTGGATATGACCACCGGCACGATTCTTGCCAAAGGCTCCTCCGGCAACGGCCAGATCCGGTTCGGCGCTGACGTCATCAACCGGATTGTGGAGCAGGGCAAACCCGGCGGCAAGAAAAAGCTGCAGGACGCCATCGTCAAGGAGACGCTGACGCCGATTATCGCCAACCTGTGCAAATCCGCAGGCATTTCCGCCCGGAGCATTCTGCGGCTGAGCATCGGTGCCAACACCACCATGAACCATCTGCTGGTGGGCGTGGATGCCCAGAGCGTCCGGATGGATCCCTACATCCCCAGTTTCTTCCTGTGGAACGGCCTGCTGGCCGGGGATCTGCATCTGCCGGCCAATCCGCTGGCCACGGTGCTGATTGCCCCCAACATCGGCTCCTACGTCGGCGGCGACATTACCGCCGGTACGCTGGCCAGCGGCATCTGGGACAAGGACGAGATGAGCCTGTTCATCGACCTGGGCACCAACGGCGAAATTGTGTTCGGAAACCGGGATTTCCTGATGAGCTGCGCCTGCTCCGCCGGTCCCGCCTTTGAAGGCGGCGACATTTCCTGCGGTATGCGCGCCACCGACGGCGCCATCGAGGCCTGCACCATCGACAAGACCACCATGGAGCCCACACTGTCCATCGTGGGCGACCCGGGCCAGAAGGCGGTGGGTATCTGCGGCTCCGGCATTATCGACATTATTTCCGAGCTGTTCCGCTGCGGCATCATCAACGCCAAGGGCCTGTTTATCAGGGAAGGCGACCGGGTCCGCCGGGACGAGCACGGCATGGGCCGGTATGTGATCGTGTTCCCCCGGGACTCCGAAACCGAGCGGGAAATTTCCATCAACGAGGTGGATATCGACAACTTTGTCCGTGCCAAGGGCGCCATTTTCTCGGCCATCGGCACGCTGCTCAAGTCTGTGGACATGACCGTGGACATGATTGACCATGTGTATGTGGCAGGCGGCATCGGCTCCGGCATCAATATGAAAAATGCGGTGAACATCGGCATGTTCCCGGATGTGGAGCTGGAAAAGTTCAGCTATATCGGCAACTCCTCTCTGGCCGGCGCTTACGCCATGGTGGTCAGCGACGAGGCCACGGCCAAGGTGGCCGAGGTAGCTGCCAATATGACCTATCTGGAGCTGAGCACCTATCCGGGCTACATGGACGAATTTGTGGCGGCCTGCTTCATTCCCCATACCGATTCCCGGCTGTTCCCCAACTGCCACCCGGAGGTCTGAAATGCAGGTAGAAAATCACAAGGAAGAGGTCCCCTTTTCCCATTATGAGGGGCTGTTTCGCGCCATGGATATGGCGTCGGCCGCGGAGCGGCTGCAGGGACTGCGCCGGGAGGGAAATGAGGTTTTCCTGACACTGCTGAACCGGACCTTTGCCATCGCCTGGCCGGCGTATGCCATCCGGCCGCTGGACGGCGGCCCGGTGCCGCCGCTGCCGACCCAGACCTTCCTGCTGCGGTACCTGCTGGAGGGCCGGACGACGGCCTGGAAGGGCGACTGGAAGACCTTCCGGGAAATGCCCTGGGGGGAAATGTACATCAAGCCCTACACCGGACGGGTGCTGACCCGGGCGGCCTTCACCTTCGGCACCCGGCTGGACGCGTTCCGGACGGCGGCGGAAAAGGTCGGCGGGCGGCCGGTGCCCCACGGCGACGCGGGGTATGAATTTGACCTGATCGACGGCTATCGGATGCAGATTCTGGTCTGGGCCGGGGACGAGGAGTTCCCGCCCAACGCCCAGGTGCTATATTCCGGCAATTTTGCCGACGGCTTTGCCGCTGAGGACCGGGTCGTGGCGGGGGATATCCTCATCGGAATCCTGAAAAACGCCATGTAACAAGCGAGACCAAGGAGGAATTCAAATGGACAGAGATGATCTGGAGCCGGAGAAGGAAGTCCGGCCGAAGGATATGCTGTTTGCCGGGCTGTACCGGTGGAAGCTGTGGCTGCTGGCGGCGGTGGTATGCGGCCTGGTTCTCGGTGGCTGGCGGGGGGTTCAGAGCCTGAAAATTGCGGCGGATCCGACGCTGAGCCAGGAGCAGGCCAAGGAATACGAAGACGCCATGGAGTCCTACGAAAATACCAAGGAAATCCTGGAGCAGACCGTCGAATCCACCCGGCAGGACATCGAGGACCAGAAAACCTATCTGGAAAACTCGGTACTGATGGCGCTGGACTACCGGAATGTGTACGAATCGGCCATTACGCTGTATATCAGCACGGATTACCAGATCATGCCCGGCTCCGTCTACCAGAATCCGGACCTGACGCCGGTGATCACTGCGGCCTATCAGGCAGCGCTGGAAAACAACGGCTTTCTGGACGACATTGCCCGTCAGGTGGGCATGGAAACCCGCTACCTCAAGGAGCTGGTGACGGTATCCCGGCCGGAGGAAACGGACCGGATTCTGACCATAACCGTCCAGCACGCCGATGCGGCCAGCGCAGAGAAGATCCGGGACCGGATTGACACCCGGCTGACGAAGCTGCAGCAGGCGGTGGCGGAGACCATCGGTCCCCATACGCTGAAGACGATTCTCGGTTCTACCGGCTCCACGGTGGATACCACGCTGGCAGCCCGGCAGACCAGTGAAAGCCAGCTGCTGGATCAGTATAAGGATTCGCTGACGGAGACGGAAAAAGAGCTGAAGGATCTGAAAGAACCGCAGATTACCGTGGCCAGCAAGCGCAGCGCCCTGACGTCCTTCCTGAAATGGGGCGTGCTGGGCGGCGTGCTGGGGGCGGCGTTGGTGTTCGCGGCGGTGTGCATCCTCTTTACAGCCCGGGACCGGGTGTATTCCGCCTGGGCGCTGGAGGACCGGTGCTATGGCCGGACGCTGGCGGTGCGGTCCGCCGGACAGCGGAAGTATGACGGCCTGACCCGCTGGCTGCGGAAAAAAGAAGGCCGCCCCGCAGAGCGGACGGCGGCATCGGATGCGCTGGCGGCGGCCTGCGTGCAGCAGTACTGCGCCCCCGGCGGGACGCTGCTGGTGACCGGCAGTGCGCCGGAGGAATTGGTGCAGGAGCAGGCGGCGTTTCTGAAGGAGAATCTGCCGGAGGTCAACGTGGTTTGCGAAGGCAGCCTGCTGCGGGATGCGGCGGCGGTGCGGCAGCTGAGCCACTGCGACGCCGTGCTGCTGGTGGAGGCCTGCGGGCGCTCTGCTTACACGGCGGTGAGCCGCGCCCAGCGGATGATTCAGGACGCGGGCAAGCCACTGGCGGGCTACCTGGTGCTGGAAGACGTGAAATAAGAAAAAACGGCCCCTTGGCTCCCCTGGAGGGAAAGCCAAGGGGCCGCGCCTTGTGCGCGTGAGCGCCCTTGCCTCTCCCCCTGGGAGAGGTGGCCGCGCATAGCGCGGACGGAGAGGGGAAAACGTGCAAAGGCCCTCTCAGTCACCTTCGGTGACAGCTCCCCCAGAGGGGGAGCCAAGGGCGGCTATCGCCGCCGCCCCCAAACGACGTACCCGCAAAAACCTAGCCACCGCACCGAAACACTGTACAAGCAAACAGGAAAGCGTGCCGAGGGGTGTCCAGAGGGGGCTATGGCTTTGGCGCGCGGGAGCGCGACAACGCAATCCCCCTCTGGTTGCTTCTTTCCGGTACTTTCTTGTCAATACAAGAAAGTACCCCGCCGGAGGCACCCGGCGACGACGATAAGCAGCTGCGTCAGAACGTAAAAAGGGAATAAATTTGCCCCCTTGCCTCTCGCTCTGGGAGAGGTGGCCGCGCGCAGCGCGGACGGAGAGGGCTATAAAGCGGAGCGTATCAGTCTCGATACGCTCCGTTTTTTTATTCCTGCCTGGCGCGGAGAATCCGGAAGGTCCGTTCCAGCCCGCCGGACACGGTGTAGGCCGGTGCCCAGCCCAGGGCGGTGAGCTTCTCCGTGTTGAGCAGCGCGTAGGTGGCGGGGGAGGCCCCAGCGTCGGCGTTCAGCTCGAAGCGGAGCGCCGTACCGGCCAGATCGGCCAGCAATCCGGCGTAATCCGCCAGCATCCGGCCCTCGTCCGGGTCGGAGACGTTGTACACCGCGCCGCTTTCGCCGTCCAGCAGAACCTTCAGAATGGCCGTGGCGGCATCGGCCACATAGCAGTAGGAAAACCGCTGCTTTCCGGGACTTTTCAGGACAATATCCTGCCCATCCACGGCATTTTTCAGGAACTGGGACATGGCCTTGCTGTCGTCCTTCCGGTCCGGCCCGAACACCCGGGCCAGCCGGACGGCGACGCAGTCCACGCCGTACTGCTTGCGGTAGGACTGGCACAGGGCCTCGCAGGTGCGCTTGGCTTCGTTGTAGCCGCTGCGGAAGGTATTGCAGTCCAGATAGCCGAAGTCCGTTTCCGCCATGGGGGCCGGGCCGCCCTGACCGTAGACCTCCACGCTGGAGGCCAGCAGGAACCGGGCGCCGGGCTGGGAGGCGGTGTATTCCAGCAGGTGCAGGCAGCCCAGCAGATTGGTGGTGATGGTGCCCACGGGATCGGCGGCGTACTGCCGGGGGTGGGTATTGGAGGCCAGATGGAGGACGTAGTCGGCCTGAGGCAGCGCCGGCAGCGGCTGATTCAGGTCGCAGGCCAGATACGTCACCGTGTCATCACTTTCCCCGCCCCGCCGGGACAGGGAAACGACGCGGATGCCGTCGCCGTACCGGCGGTTCCGCTCCCGGAACACGTCGCAGAGAAACGAGCCGATAAAGCCGGTGCCGCCGGAGAGCAGAAGGCGCTTTCCCCGGAGCTTTTCCCAGGGCAGCGGCAATGCGGCGGCCTGACGCCGGTCTTCCTGTTCCCAGCCGGTCATTTGATCCACGCTTCTTTCCTGGAGGCCAGCAGCGCCTGAAAAATCTCGATATCCTCCGTGGTGGTGATTTTCAGATTCTTCTCGGAGCCTTTGGAGAAATAGGTCCGCTTGCCCAGCGCCTCCATCAACGAGCAGGAGGCGGGGGTGTTGACGATGCCCCGGGCCAGCGCCGTCTGGTGGGCCTGCCACAGGTCGCCCAGGTAGTAGGAATGGGGCGTCTGGGTCCGCTGCAGCTCCTCCCGGGGGATGGACCGGTCCGAATCCCGCTGGTTTTCGGAGACGAACACCACCTCGGTACAGGGAATGGAGGCTACGGCGGAGCCGAACTGCTTCTGCCGGACCAGATTGTCCGTGATGACCTCGGCGGAGACCATGGGCCGGTTGCCGTCGTGAATCACCACCACGTCGTCGTCCCGGTGGTCCGGCCGGATGGCGCACAGGCCGTGATAAATGGATTCCTGACCGTTGGCACCGCCGGTGACCACATAGCGCAGCTTGGTGATGTTGAACTGCTTGGCATAGGCCCAGAGCATCTGGTCCCAGCCCTCCAGAATGGCCACGCAGATTTCGTCGATGCCGGGGTGCTGCTGGAATGCTTCCAGCGTGTAGATGATGACGGGCTTGTTGTGGACATGGAGAAACTGCTTGGGGATGTCCTGATGGGTGCGGCTGCCGACACCGCCGGCAGTCAGAATTGCGACTGTTGCCATAATGAAAGCCTCCTGACTTACAGATTCAGATAATCGGCAATCCGCTGGGCGGACCGGCCGTCGGGATGGGTGTGCATCCGGGGCAGAATGGCCGCCCGGGCGGCGCGGTAGGGGTCGGCGCCGGAAATCACGTCCGCCATGGCGTCAAACAGCCCCTCCGGGGTCACCACCTGATGCCCCACAAAGTACCGGATGGGATCCGGCGGGATCAGGCCCCGGGACCGGCGGTAGTCGTCGTAGTCGTCCAGCGTGTAGATGATGGGTTTGTCCAGCAGCATATAGTCGTTGGCGATGGAGGAATAGTCGGTAATCAGGCAGTCCGTCAGCGGCAGCATCTGGTAAAGCTGCAATCCGGCGTCGTGCAGGTCATCGTCCTTCAGCAGAAGCAGGTGGCTGAAGGACTGGCGGAACACCTCCAGCTTGGCCTGCAGATGGTGGACCTTCAGGATGCACAGGCAGTCGCGGGCCGCCAGCCAGTCGTTAAACCGGGCCAACTTGTCCCCGTCGTCCAGCAGGGGCAGGCCGGTGGCGGACTGAAAATAGGATTCCGTCAGGGCGGGATTGATGCTCCTGCGGAAGGTGGGCATCCACAGGAACACCTTCCGATAGCTGCGGAACCGCCGGGCAAAGCGTTCCTGCTTGTCCGACAGCGGGCCGAACAGATAGTCGTTGCGGGGGTAGCCCAGATCCAGAAAATCCTGTTCCTGCCGCCCGAACACCGCCATCTGGGTGGGCAGATACAGGGGGCCGGTCAGCACGATCTTGTCCGGCGGCGTTTTCTGGGGCGCACCGGCGCCCTTGTCGGCCTTGAAGCCGCAGCCGTGCCACAGGTTGATGACGGTGCAGCCGGGGCGCTTGCGGTAATCCGCCAGCAGGTTGCAGTGGTCATAGAGGGAGTAGCGGCAGGTGGCCAGTGCCAGACTCCGGCGGAAGCAGAGCCGGTTGACGTTCTTGGACACGAACGCCGTGTTCGGCAGCGCCAGACGTCGGGCGGATTTGGGGTCCTCCACCAGCCACACCACCCGGTAGGCCCGCAGATAGCCGTTTTGCAGCAGATAATCGTAAAAGGCGTAGCCGTTGTCCGACAGGTCCCCCTCGCTTTCCAGCACGATCAGCTGCCGGTTCAGGGGCAGGCACCGGCACAGGCCATAGGCGGCGGCATTCAGGAGCCGGGCAATGTGCCAGCCGGTCACCTGAAGCGCCCGGGCAGGGGTATAGGTTTTGAGCTTTTCCAGAAGTTTCACGAAAGTCAGGCCTCCATCGGAAACGTTCACGGCGACCTCCTTTTGTTCCAGAAACGGAACGAAAACCAAGACGCCGAAACGGACGAGAGAAAAATGAAGAGAATTTTTGACAAAAAAACGCCGCTGTTCCAGCCGGGGAAAGGATTAGGAATGCAGTGAACGGCGCTGGGTCAGGTAGAAGACGGCGCCCAGCACCACCCAGACCACCAGAAGCAGATAGGATTCCGTGCAGAAGTGAACGCCGGACAGGCCGGGAATGGGCACCAGCTGCAAAATCATGAACACGCTGGAGATGGCCACACCGATGACGGCCACCGTCTTGAGAAACCGGGTGCCGTCGCCGTCCCGCCGCATGGTGACCAGCGAGGAGGCGCAGGTGAAGAAATAGCCGATGGAAGCGCCGATGGCGGACATATCCACAAACCAGCCCAATGCCTCCCGCCCCAGAATCGGGCCGGACAGGGAAACCAGAATGCAGAACAGAAGGGCATTTTTCGGGGTGCCGTGCTTTTCGTCAATGATGCCGAACCACTTGGGCAGATAACCGTCCCGGCTCATGGAGTACATCAGACGGCTGGAGGCCAGATAGAAGCCCATAATGCCAGACAGCACGGCACAGGACACGGCGACGCCTACCAGCAGCTTGCCGGGCAGACCCAACAGCCGTTCGGCGGCGGTGAGCAGCAGCCAGGGGGTGGACTGACTTTCCACAATCAGGTCCGGCCAGTTCTGCAGTGCCGCGGCGGCGATGGTGTTGTTGGCGGTGTACACGAAGCAGCCGAACACGATGGCCACGATCATAATCAGGCTCACCTTTTTGTAGGAAAACTTGAACTCCTCGGCGGCCTGGGGGATGGTGTCGAAGCCCACAAAGGCCCAGGGGGCAATGGCGAAGGTGGCCAGAATGGCGGAGGTGATGCCGGAGGCCCCTTGACGGGCAAAGACGTCGGCGGTGGTGTAGGTGCCGTTTGCCAGCGCGTTGACGGCGGCGGTTTTATCGAAGCCCCACCAGGGTGCCATGTTGGACAGAGTGGCTTTGGAGCTGATCAGCGCGGCGACGGTCAGCGTCAGCACCGACAGTCCCAGCAGCGCGGCCAGAACGGTCTGAATCACGCCGGCTTTTTCCACACCCAGAATATTCAGCACGCCGAACAGAATCAGAATGCCCATGGCCAGCAGCATTTCCCCAGCCCAGACGTCGAATCCGGCGATCTGATAGTGGAAGCCCCACTTGAGAATGTCCAGCGGGCCGTCCAGACCGTCCACGATCAGGCCGATGGCGGTGGAATTCATGGGCACGTTGGTCAGGTAGGCGGCCACCAGAAACCAGCCGCACACATAGGCGGGAAGTTTGCCGAAGCAGGCCTTGGTGAAGGTGAATTCGCCGCCGGCTTTGGGGTACTTGGGCACCATGTAGGCGTAGCTGAAGGCGATGACGATCATCACCAGTGCGCCCAGCGCCATGGCAATGGCCGTACCGGCCACGCCGGAGTTGGGGAGAAATTTCTTTCCGGGGTTAATGAAGGAACCCCATCCCACGACGCAGCCGAAGGCCAGCGCCCAGACGTGCATGGGCGACAGCTGCCGCTGCAGCCCGGCTTTCTTTTTTTCACTCATAGGCAAAATCCTTTTCTTTGGCGGAAAGTCAGACGTCATAGGTTTTGTCGATGGCCTTCAGCTCCCGGAAGGTATCGATTTCGACGATATCCTCCTCGAAGCAGGGCCGCACTTCCACCTGATAGTGATTTTTGCAGAATACCAGAGGCACCTGCTCCCAGTAGCACTCCTTGCCGCCGGGTTGGTCGTAGGTTTCCTTGATATCATTGCACAGCTTGTGTCCGTCTTCCTCGTTCCAGTAGGAAATGCCCACCATCTGCCAACAGTCCAGACCGCCCACCTTTTCCTCGGTGATGATGCCGTCCTTCACGGTGAAGCACCAGTCGTCGGTGCGGTCCATTTTGATGGCCAGGAAGTCGGAGGTGTAATGGTATTTCGTGATGATCTTGGGATTGGAAATCAGCAGATCCGCCTCAAACACATAGGCGTTGGACAGCATATACCGGGCGACGATGGCCGAGGAAATGTTGTTGGCCTCGTTGTAGACCGGGTTTTCCAGAAACTTGATCATGGGGTATTTGTAGGTCAGCTGGTCAAACTGCTCGGCCAGATACCCCCGGACGATGTAAATCTCGTTGATGCCCGCCTCCAGGCAGGCGTCGATCAGCCCGTCGATGATGCGCTTGCCGTGGACCCGCACCAGCGGCTTGGGGGTGTTGAAGGTGATGGGCACCAGACGGCTGCCGAAACCGGCGGCAATGAAGATGGCCCGCTTGGCCCGGTAAGGCTCCAGCGCGGTGGTGCCTTCGTTGGTGATGACGCCGTCGGCGACGTAGCCAAGCTCCGTCAGCTCCTGCATGGTCCGGTTGACGGTGCCCAGCGAGTAGCCGGTTTTTTCCTCAATCTGGCGCTGGGAAAGGGCCTTGGGGGACTGGGCCAGCAGGGCCAGTACGTCGAACTGCTTGCGTGTCAAATCCTGTTTCATCCTGTGGGATCTTCCTTTCTATCTTGCGTAAAATTCCAGAAAATCGTCAAGGGTGTGAATGCCGTAGTCGGCGAACCGGAACTCCCGGCCCTCCGGCACCAGACCGTGATACCAGCGGAGGGTTTCCTGCATATGGGGGGCAGGCACGCCAAGAAAATCGGCAATCTGCACCAGAATGGTCAGCCCGAAGGAAAAGTCCGCCGTAAAGTACCGGGAGCCGAAATCCGGGATATACCCCCCGGGGACGGCCACCGCCGGGCTGGAAAGCCCCTTCAGGCTGGCAATGCCGGAGAGCTCCTTCGTCATGGCGGGGACGGTGTCGCTTTCGTAGTGGAGCCGCAGGGACCGGACGCCGGTCAGGTCGAACTGGGGCAGGGCGGCGCAGATCTGCTGGACCTCGCCGCCGCCAGATCCGCATCCCGGATGACGGTGATGTTGGGCAGCACCGCCCGGAACACGGGAAGCTCCGCTTGCAGATGGTGGAGCTTGAAGATCAGAAGAATGTTATTTTTTTGCAGGAAATCCGAGAAACCCGCCAGTGACTCGGCGGTTTCAAACAGCGGAAGGCCGGTCTGGCCGGTCAGATAATCCTCGGACAGGGCGCTGTTGCGGCACTGGCGGAAGGTGGGCATCCAGAAAAAGACCTTCCGGTACCCGCCGAAGTGCCAGATCCGCTCCACGGTTTCCCGGACAAGGGGATCATCCCGGTAGAAGTAATCAATCCGGGGGTAGCCGGTAATCAGTACCTTTTCCTCCGGCTCCTGCCAGTACTGGGCCAGTCCTTTGGCGGACAGGGGGCCGGTGGCGGTGAGATAGTCGGGGCGGGTGCGGTCCCGGCTCGGGTCGGTGCCCTTGGCCGACTTGTATCCCCAGCCGTGGGAGAGATAGACGACGGTCTGGCCGGGGCGCTTTTGAAGGCTTGCCATCATGTTGCAGTGGTCGTAGAGGTACCACCGGCAGGTGGCCAGCAGATAACTGCGGACCGGCCGGAAGGACGCGGGGCGCTTGACGCAGCAGCGGGTATGGGGCCCCACCTTGCTCCGGGCCTCCGCCACATGATCCACCAGCCAGACCACCTGATACCGCGCAAGGCTGCCGCTGCGGCGCAGCTCCTCGTAGAGGGCGTAGGCGTTGTCGGACAGGTCCCCCTCGCTTTCCAGCACGATCCGGTTGGGGTTGATGGGAAAGCACTTGCACAGCCGAAAGACGGCGTTGTTGGCGGCGTCCACGGCGTGCTGCCGGGCAATGTCCAACGATTCGGAAACGCCGTGCTTTTTGATTTTGTCAAGAAGGCTCATGGGATCCGGCGTCTCCTTTTTTCAGCAGTTTGGCGACCAGCGGCAGCAGGTCCTTCAGGTTCAGCGCGAGAATCACCAGCACCAGCCCGCCTTCCACCAGATACATGGTCAGCCCGTCCAGCATCAGCAGCAGCACGGACTGGACCAGCAGCAGTCCATAGGAAACAATGTCCCGGACCAGATGGAGCTTCAGCCGGATATACCGGCGGGCGTGCATCATCCGCATGGCCCACACCAGCACATAGCTGACCGTGGTGGCAATGGCGGCGCCCAGCGGACCCATGACCGGCGTCAGTAGGACGTTCATCAGCAGATTGGCAACGGCGCCGATGATGGTGGACTGGGCGAAGATTTTGGAATTCTTCACCGCGGAGAAAATGCCGCCGATCAGGCCGGACAGGGCGCCGAACAGAATGGCCATGGTCAGCCAGGGCACATACCGCCATGCGACGAAAAAGTCCTTGGCATAGAGAAATTTCGCCAGCAGCTTGTCGGCGAAGATAATACCGGCGCAGAGAATGGTCATCAGGCTGTTGTACACCCGGTAGGTGGTGGAGAAGAAGCCGCTGCTGTCCTCCGGGTCAAAATCCTTGACGGCGGACAGCGTCCACGCCTGATTGAAAATCGTCTGGAAAATGTTCAGAATGGAGGGAATTTTGGAGGCCACGGAGTAAACGCCGTTTTCCGCCAGACCGCAGAAATAGACCACGATGTACCGGTCGGAGGCGTTGTTGATCCACCAGCCGATGCTGTTGGCGATCAGCGGCTTGCAGTAAGCCAGCATTTCGGCGGACTGCTCGGCATAGGACGTTCTCAGGTGGACCTGGCCGGGAATGCGGCCCCGGGCGATGAGATAGGCGCACTGGGCCAGCGGGCCGAGGATGTTGGCGAGAAAATACCCTTCCAGTCCCCATTTCAGCACCACGAGGAACAGAATGTTCAGCCCCAGCGTGACCACGGAGCAGAGAATGCTGGAAACGGACAGGGCCGCGATTTTGTCGATGCCCCGGATATAGGCCAACACCAGCCCGGAAAGGACCTGAGAAAAATACATGAGGAAGAAATACACGCTGTAGGTCCGGACCAGCTCGCTGAAGGAAAAAACGGCGTTGACGGCCAGCCCGGCCAGCACCAGCCCGGAGCCAAGCAGCAGAAACCGGGTGGCCACGGTGACGATGGCGTCCCGGCGGTAGTGCTTGTCCAGCGCAAAGCGCAGAACCGACTCCTGAATGTTCAGCGTCAGGATGGGAATCAGCACGCCGATGGTGGTGCTGAACATATCGTAGGCGCCGTACTGGGCGGTGGTCAAAATATTGGTGTACAGCGGCACCAGAAAGAAGCTCAGCAGTTTGGTGCCGAAGCTGCTGAGGGTCAGCAGTCCGATATTTTTGAACAGGTATTTGTAACGGCCCATGGGTCAGGTACTCCTTGCGATGATCGGGGCGATGCGCCGCCGGTTCAGAATTTCAGCGCCACCGGTTCGTGGGTGACCCGCTGCTCCGGGGGAGGCAGCTGCATATAGGTCGGGCCGTAAACGGCCGTCAGATAGTCCTCCATGCGTCCGGGGACGCAGTAGGACTTGCCTTCAAAGGTCAGCGTTCCGGCGGGGAAATAGACATCGGCCGGAATGCCGTAGCTGTGGCTGTCGTCGTATTCCACCAGACAGGCGGCCTTGTCCACGGGGCAGGTGCCGGTGCAGAGCCGGTTCAGCCGCTTCAGGCAGCGGCGGCGCCCCATCAGCCGGACCGGCAGCGTCAGCAGGCATTCCAGGCCGTAGCGTCCGGCGGAATCTTTGTGGCGGTACAGCTTCGGGCAGGCCAGAAACTTCAGGCAGTGGGTCAGATAGCGGATGCGGGCATTGTGCATACGGGCGGCAAAGCCGCCGGTTCCGGCCAGATTGTCCAGGGGGAAAATGTCGATGTAAATGCCGTTATCCCGATAGAGATCCTCCAGATAGTGCTCCACAAACAGGGTGTTCTGCTTGCGGATCTTGGAAAAGCCGAGAAACCAGTTCGGCTCGGTCTGCTCGTTCTGCAGCTTGTACCGGGGGTCCGGCGACTGCCGCAGGATGGTCAGCAGCTTCTCGTAATCGGCCCGGGGCATTCCCACGTCCAGATCGTCGTCCCAGGGGATGAAGCCCTGATGCCGGTAAGCGCCCAGGGCGGTGCCGTAGAGCAGGACGTAGCGCAGATGATGGGCCTCGCACACGGAGACGAAGTAGTCCAGCAGCTCCGTCAGCGTTTCGTGGAGCCGGTTCAGATTTTCGTTCATGGCAATTCCTCATTTCTGGCCCGGATGCAGCTTCCGGCGGATCAGCGCCGCCGTTGCGTGCAGGCCCGTTTGACGCAGCTTGTTTACCACCCGGAAGGGGAAGGAGGCGGCGCGCCGCAGGCGGTATTCCCCCGGGTGCCGGTCCGGATCGCACTGCTCCATCCGGGTAATCAGCTTTTCCAGCCCGGAATGCCAGGAGGCGCAGTAGTGGTGGATGGACACCGTTTCCGGCGTCACCGTCAGCTTGCCGCTGGCGTAGTTCAGGGGGCAGAAGTAGGCGGGGGGATAGACGAGAATCCTGTCCACGTTTTCCACCCGGTCCTCCCCCCGGTAGCCGTGGCGGACCATCAGCTCCGTGGTGTAGTTCACCACGGTCAGCGGATTGGGGCTGCCGTCCGGCATCCGGAAATGCAGCGATTCGTAGCGCTCCAGCATCTCCCCGTAAAAGGCCATGCCCGGCTCCGCGCCCAGCCCCAGCCCCGGGTTGACGCCCCGGTGCAGGCCGGAGACGTTGTGGGCATTTTCGCTGCCCATGAACGGCCCCCGGGCCACAATGTCCTCCGGGTTCCGGATCAGCTCCACATCGGTGTCGAAATACAGGCCGCCGAAGTGATAAAGAATCCAGAACCGGGCGTAATCGCTGACAAAGGCCCACTTTTTGGCCTCGTAAGCCTCCTGGACATAGGGGCAGACGTTCAGATCAAAGTTGGACTCGTCCCACCGGCGGATTTCATAGCCCGGCAGGCAGGCTTCCCAGGAAGCCAGGCACTTTTGGGCCAGCTCCGGCAGCGGATTGCCGCCGAACCAGCAGTAATGGATGATTTTTGGGATCATGAGGCGTTCTCCGTTCTCTTCGCCGCCGCGAACAGGTAGAAATAGATGAAATAGTTGTAAATTTCCGTGAGCTGGCACTCGCAGAAGGCGTAGGCCGTCAGGGCCAGCGCGGTGGCCAGGACCATGAAATCCCGGTTTCGCAGCGCCTTGCGGATGACGGCCACATAGCCGCCTGCGACCAGCAGGGTGGGAATCACGCCCAGCACCATCAGCGACAGGGCGTAGGTGTTGTCGCAGGTGATGACGGCGTTGGTGTGGCGGATGATATTATAGGCCGTCCCGGAGAAATACGGCAGCACGTTGCTGCCCAGCAGGGACAGGCCGAATTTGTCCAGCAGATAGTAATTGAGGAAAATGCGGTTGGTGAAAAACAGGTCCAGCTGCTGCAGCAGCCCACTTCGGGGCAGCAGCCTGGCGGAGAGGTAAGTAAAGGCCATCACCAGCAGCTGGCTGGCCATTACCAGGCCCCGCAGCACACCGGTATGACGGGGGTGCCGGGTCAGAAACCGGCAGACTTCCACCAGCAGCGGCACCAGCACCAGCACAATCACGGCGGTTTTGGAGCCGGTGATCCACAGCAGCAGTCCCGCCGCCAGTTCCACCAGGAGATAATGCCGGGGGCGGACCTGGGTGCCCTTTTCCGCCAGCCACAGCAGCACCAGAATGACCACAATCTGGGCGGCAATGTTGGGGTGGACGTAGCCAAGGGCGATTTTCCCCCGGCGGCCCACGCCGCTGTCCGAGATGCCCACTAGCCACAGCAGCACCGTCAGGCAGAAGGTGCCGGAAAAGGCGGTTTTGCAGGTGCGGATGATCCGCTTGTAGGGCACGTCTTTGGCGGCCACCAGCAGCAGAAGGCCCCGGAAATAGGCGGCCTGACGGCTTTTCAGATAGCCCACCAGCAGCACCGCCGCCACGGCGGCCACCGCGATCAGCTGCACCGCCGGCAGATGCTTTTCCAGAATCAGATACACCAGCGCCAGATAGCAGAGAATCTGAAACAGATTCGCCGCCGTGCCGAACCAGCTCAGCCGGGAGACGGCGTAGGTCTGGGGCAGCAGATTGAGCACCACCAGCAGCAGAAGAATCAGGTCAAACAGGGAGACCTTTCTCGTTTCCGGAAGCTTCATACCCACTCCTACAGCCGAACGTAGACGGGCCGCAGCACCACAAAGGCCAGGGCCTTGAGCCGTTCCTTCGGATTGAGCGCATGGCGCAGCAGATACGCGCCGTTCATACCGGCGGGGTAAACCCGGCGGCCGACGTGATAATCCCGGCAGGTGGCCATGAAGAATTTGGTCAGAGCGCCGCAGTAGGCCTTTTTCACCGCGGGATCGGCGATGGTTTCGTTGCGGGCGGCCCATTTCCCGTAGGTATCCAGCAGATCGTGGAGATTTTTGGGGGATTTGGTGCCGCAGATGGAGGTGCTTCGGATCATGTAGCAGTAAAATTCATAGTGCAGATACCGGACGGTTTTGGCGGCCAGAAACAGCCGGGGCAGAAACTCGATATCCTCGTGGAGAATGCCCTCCACGAAAAACAGGCCGTTGTCCAGCAGAAACTGCCGCCGGTAGAGATTGTAGCAGGCGGCGGCGAACCATTCGCCCACGGAAATTTCCCGCATGGCGCATTCGGGGCCGGTGTAGACCCGGTTTTCCTCCAGATTGGTGTGGACCCGGTGCGTGGGCACCCCGTCCTTGTAGATGGTGGCCTCGCCTACCACCAGATCCGCGCCCCGGGCGCAGGCCAGCAGCCGCTCACAGGCGTCGGGAACCAGATAGTCGTCGGAGTCCACATACAGCACATAGGTGCCGGTGGCCCGGGCCAGCCCGGCGTTCCGGGCGGAGGACAGGCCGCCGTTTTCCTTGTGGATGACCTGAATCCGGCTGTCCCGGGCCGCCCAATCGTCGCAGATCCGGGGGCAGCGGTCGGGGGAGCCGTCGTCCACCAGCAGAATTTCCAGATCCGGCGCGGTCTGCCGGACCACGCTTTCGATGCAGCGGTCCAGATAGTCCTCCACCTTATAAATCGGAATGATGACAGATAGCCGTTCACTCATGTCGGGAACCTCGCATTTGTAAAACTTTGGCCGGTACACCGGCAATAACGCTGTTGGCGGGGAAGGCCTTCGTCACCACGGCGTTGGCGCCGACGACGCAGCCGTCTCCCAGCGCGGCGCCGTCCAGAAACACGGCTCCGGCACCGATCCAGCAGTTGTTGCCGACGGTGATGCCCCGATGGGTCACGCCCTGCTGGCGGATCGGCAGATCGGGGTCGTCAAAGCGGTGATTTTCGGAATGAAACCGGACGTTCTGCCCGGCGATGACGTCGCTGCCTACGGTAATACCGCCGGCGGCACCGAAAAAGCAGTCCGCACCGAAGCAGGTGCGGTCGCCGATGCGGACGCCCCGGCCCAGATGCTCCAGGCTGCCGGTGCATTCGATCCGGCAGTTGCGGCCCAGCACGCACTGGTTGCCTACGGTGACGCCGTCGGTGGACAAGGCGTCGATGTACACGCCGTCCTGCAGGCGGGTTTTGGCGCCCAGGGTCAGGCGGCGTTTTTCCAGAATTCTGACCTTTTTCCCCACAAAGACGCTGCCGGAAACGGCGGGATGGCCCAGCGCCAGGCACTTGCCCCGGACCATCATCCAGCCGTATTTCCAGCAAAGGCCCAGCAGATAGCCGGTGCCGATCCGGTCGTCCAGATGAAACCGGTCCTTTCCGGCGAGATGAAGCAGGGTATCACGAAGGCTCATGAACGGGACTCCTCCTGACGGTAGCATTGGTGCAACAGCCGGTCGGAAAGCTCCGGAAGCTGCAAAACTGGCTGCCGCGCCACAATGACGCGGTTCATTTCCGCCAGATCCCGGGCGGACAGGGCGGCAAGGGCATCGCACCAGGCCTCCGGCGTGTTGGCCGGGACGATCCGCCCGGCGCCGGGCACCAGAATGTCCTGGGCGCCCACCGTGGCACTGAGCAGCACCGGAACGCCGTAGCTCAGCGCTTCCGGAACGGTGAAGCCGAAGGTCTCGTACCAGACGCTGGGGGCCACCAGCAGATCGGTTTCCGCAAAAATGGCTTCCAGATCGTCGTAGCGGTAGCGCCCGTGGGGGTGCAGATAGGGACGGCTTTCGGCAGGCGTAAAAGGAACGTCCAGCCG
Organism: uncultured Eubacteriales bacterium; assembly: GCA_905205195.1. Taxonomy (GTDB): domain Bacteria; phylum Bacillota; class Clostridia; order Oscillospirales; family Oscillospiraceae; genus Faecousia. Next base: position 22,682 of record CAJLCS010000004.1, on the reverse strand, counting down.
GAAATCCTGCCGCTTCTGCCACAGAAGATCCAGCGCGTCCCGCAGCAGGAAGTACCCTTTGGCGCCGCTGCACGGCCCCAGATATCGGATCCGGAGGCAGCTGCTTGAAAAGGTCTTGATCCGGCGGTGATCCCGGATGTCGCTGTGGGTCACCGGCAGGCAGCAGCCTTGGGGCAGCGAAAACAGGCTGGTATACACCCGCCGGGTGACGGTGCTGTTATAGTGAATCAGATCCATGCGGCCAAGCAGGCCGCCGTAATAGGACCGCAGCGCGGCAAAGTCTGCCGGGGTTCCCACGGCGGCGTCGGCGGCAGGCTCTGCCGTCTCGCCGAGGTAGGCGTCCCGGTGGTGCCTGCGGAGGGCGCGGACCGGCGGCGAATCCTTGACCAGCCGGTACAGCGGCGATTGCAGGATCCGGATTTTGTTCAGACTCAGGGCGGTGGCGTTGCAGACGCCGCAGTCGGCGCAGGCGGCAGCTCCGGTGCAGAGAGCACCGTGGTGGAACAGCGTCACCTTGGGGCAAAGGGGAAAAAAGTCGTGGGCGGTGAACACCAGCCGGATGCCCTGGGCTTTCGCCGCGTCCAGCAGGGCGGCGTGGAGGCCCATCAGGGTGTGGACATGGAGAACCTCCGGCCGGAGGAAATCCAGCAGCCGGTCGTAGGCCGCCCGGCCGCCGTCGGCGGTGAAAGCGGCAAAATCCCGGATGCCCTCGTCATAGGACACGGGGAGGGGATTGACGACCTCCAGACTCTCCACGGTGCAGCCTTCCACGGTGACGGTGCGGCGGCGCAGGGAAACGGCGTGGCTGACAAAACCCATCCGTCCCGGCCACAGCAGCGCCACCCGGTGCCCGTCCCGGGCCTGCTGCACCATCAGGTCCATGCAGAATTTGGTCAGGCCGCCGGTGCGGTAGGGGGGAAACCCCAGTGCGTAGTGTAAAATCGTCATGCGCCACATCCCGATTCAGCGGCTGTGGAGAAACAGCGCCTGATACTGGGCGCAGATTTTCTCCCAGGTGTATTCGGAGGCCACCCGGGCCTTGGCTTTCCGGCCCAGCGCGGCAATTTCCTCCGGGGTCATCCGGTCGGCCCGGTCAATCAGCGCCGCCAGATCACCCGACTCCCGGCTCCAGTAGAGGGCGCTGTCCTCGGCCACCTCCCGGTTGAAGCCCACATCGACCAGCAGATTCAGGTCGGTGCTGCCCAGCGCCTCGATGAGGCTGGGGTTGGTGCCGCCCACGGTGTGGCCGTGGAAATAGGCATAGGCGTTTTCCCGGATCTTCTTCAGAAGCTCGGTGTCGTAAACGGTGCCCACAAATTTGATCCGGGGGTCCCGGCGGAAGTGGAGCCGATTTTCCAGCTCCTCCAGAAATTTGTCGTTGGCCGTGGTGATGATGGCAAAATCCTTCGCAGAGTGGGAATTCATGAATTCCCGGATCATCACTTCAAAGGAATTCTCCGGCACGAACCGGCCCACCACCAGATAATAGTTCTTTTTGGTCAGTCCCTTTTCCCGGTACCATGCGGTGAGCTTGGGGTCGTCGTCGGACAGCCGACTGGGGGTCAGATCGGCGCCGTAGGCGAGAAACGTGGTGTTGGGACGGTACCGGGCATAGGTTTCCCGGATGTAGGATTCGATATTCTTGCTGTCGCACACCAGCAGATCGGCGTGCCGGACCATCCGGCCCTCGGAATACTTCCAGTACCGGCGGACCGGGCGGCTCCACTTGGCCCGCATCCACTCGTGACCGTCCGGGTTTACATAAACTTCTCCCCCCAGCCGGTGGATTTCCCGCTGGAAATGGGCGGCAAAGGGCCCGATCCGGCAGGCGAGAATATACACGATGGGGTGGGGGATCCGGTGCTCCCGGATATAGCGGCAGCACTGCCCCAGGGCGGCCACGTCGTAATAGATGGCCTGGGCCGGGCCGATATTCGGCACCTTGACCCGGAAGCAGCGTGCATTGTGATAGGTAAATTCACCGGATTCCTTACTTTTGCAGGCCACATGGTACTGCAGGTCCGCCACGTTCTGATGGTGGGCCGTCAGCTGATCCACAAAGGTTTCGTAACCGCCGTAGGCGCCGGGGATTCCCTTGGAGCCGACAATAAAAACGTGCTGCATGATGTGTGATTCCTCCGGATCAGCGGTTTTGAAAGGTGAAGGTGTCCGACAGCCCGGGCCACGCGGTGTCCCGGGGGGACAGATTCAGCGGGGTGCCGTCTTCCATGGCGTAGCCCTCGCCGGAGGCGGAGCCGCCGTAGGCGCCGGTCAGTTCGGGCCAGCGGATGCCGATTTCCGGGTCGTTCCAGGCAAGGCCGCCCTCGTCGCCGGGGTGGTAGAAGTCGGTGCATTTGTAGCAGAACTCCGCCTCGTCCGACAGGACCAGAAAGCCGTGGGCAAAGCCCTCGGGAATGTAAAACTGCTTCTTGTTCTCGTCGCTCAACTCCACGCCGAACCACTGGCCGAAGCTGGGGCTCCCCTGACGCAGATCGACGGCCACGTCAAACACCCGGCCCCGGATCACCCGCACCAGCTTGCCCTGAGGATGGGCTTTCTGAAAATGCAGGCCCCGCAGGACGCCCTTGGTGCTCATGCTCTGATTGTCCTGCACGAACACCATGTTCAGTCCGGCTTCCTGCATTTCCTTCTGGTTGTAGGTTTCCATAAAGTAGCCCCGGGCATCGCCGTGCACCGTCGGTTCAATGATAAAAAGTCCCTCAATGGGGGCTTTGGTTACATGAATTTGTCCCATTTTCACACTGCCTTTTCTTTATTTCTCCGATTTCCCTTCGCCCAGCTCTGCCAGATACCGGTCCAGGGCGTCCCGCCAGTCGGGCAGGGGGGTAAAGCCCTGTTCCCGGAGTTTTTCCTTGCTCAGGCGGCTGTTGAAGGGCCGCGCCGCCTTGGAGACGCCGTATTCGGCGGTGGTCACCGGGGTGACGGTGACGTTCCGGTTGCCGCTGCGGCTGAAAATCTCGCAGGCAAAGTCGTACCAGCTGAGAAATCCGCCTTCGTTGGTGGCGTGGTACCGGCCGTACCGGTCCGTTTCCGCCATATCGATCAGCAGACGGGCAAGGTCGGCGGTATAGGTGGGGGTGCCGATCTGGTCGCATACCACCCGGAGATTGTCGTGGGTTTTTCCGAGCTTCAGCATGGTTTTGACGAAGTTTCCGCCGTTCAGGCCGAACACCCAGGCAATCCGCACGATAAAATACTTTTCAAGAGTTTCGGAAACGGCTAGCTCACCGGCCAGCTTGGACCGGCCGTAGACGTTCAGGGGATGATAGTCTGTGCAGTCCGGCTGCCACGGCTCGGTGCCGCTGCCGTCAAACACATAGTCGGTAGACAGGTAGAGCATCTTACAGTCCAGCGCCTTGCAGGCCCGGGCCAGATGGGCGGTGCCGTCCCGGTTGACGGCCCAGACGGCGTCCGCGTTTTCCGGATCCTCCGCCGCGTCCACGGCGGTCCAGGCGGCGCAGTGAATCACGGCGTCGGGCCGGATTTCGTTCAGCACCCGCCCGACGGCCTCCCCGTCGGTGATATCCAGCTGCACATAGGGCGCCCCGTCGGGACCGGCAGGCGCCCGGCCGGAGCCGACGCAGCGGTGGCCCCGGCGGATGGCTTCTTTGACAACGTCGCAGCCCAGCTGGCCGCCGGCGCCGGTGACGAATATCAGCATGGCACTACTCCCTCAGCGATGGCCGTACATTTTCTCGTAGTAGGCCTGATAGTCGCCGGAGCGGATGGTTTCCCACCACGTCCGGTTTTCCAGATACCAGTCGATGGTTTTTTCGATGCCGTCGGCGAATTTCGTCTCGGGCAACCAGCCCAGCTCGGCGTGAATTTTGGCCGGGTCGATGGCGTAGCGCCGGTCGTGGCCCTTCCGGTCGGTGACGTAGGTAATCAGGCTTTCCGGCTTGCCCAGCTTGCGGCAGATCAGACGGACGATGTCGATGTTGGTCATTTCATTGTGGCCGCCCACGTTGTAGACCTCTCCGTCCCGGCCGCCCCGGACGATCAGGTCGATGGCCCGGCAGTGATCCTCCACATACAGCCAGTCCCGGACGTTCAGGCCGTTGCCGTACACCGGCAGCGGCTTGTTTTCCAGGGCGTTGGCGATCATCAGGGGGATCAGCTTCTCGGGAAACTGATAGGGGCCGTAGTTGTTGGAGCAGCGGGAGATGGTGACCGACAACCCAAAGGTCCGGTGGTAGGCCAGCACCAGCAGATCGGCGCTGGCCTTGGAGGCGCTGTAGGGGCTGGAGGTGTGCAGGGGGGTCTGCTCGGTGAAGAACAGGTCCGGCCGGTCCAGCGGCAGGTCGCCGTAAACCTCGTCGGTGGATACCTGATGGTAGCGCCGGACGCCGTAGGTCCGGCAGGCGTCCATCAGCACGCCGGTGCCGAGAATGTTGGTTTGCAGAAACAGGCCCGGGTTTTCAATGGACCGGTCCACATGGGACTCCGCCGCGAAATTGACGACGAAATCGGGATGCTCCTGCCGGAACAGGTCAAAAACCGCCTCCCGGTCGCAGATGTCGGCCCGGACGAAGCGGAACATGGGGCCGTGCAGCAGCGGCTCCAGCGTGGAGAGGTTGCCCGCGTAGGTCAGCTTGTCCAGACAGACCAGCCGGTCCTCCGGATGGGCCTTGCGCAGGTAGAAAAGAAAGTTGCTGCCGATAAAACCGGCGCCGCCGGTTACCAGAATGGTCATAAGCGATGTCTCCTCACCGTATGGTGTCGATGAATTTCCCGGCCAGCACGTCCTTGAGGTACTGCCCGTATTGGTTTTGCTTCAGCTCTTCGTAGGCGGCCGTGACCTCCTCCCGGGTAATCCAGCCGTTGAGATAGGCGATTTCCTCCAGACAGCCCAGCTTGCGGTGCTGATGGGTTTCCATGGTCTTGACGAAATTGGTGGCGTCCACCAGCGATTCGTGGGTGCCGGTGTCCAGCCAGGTAAAGCCCTGCCCCAGCAGCTCCACGTTGAGCTTGTCCCGCTCCAGATACATCCGGTTGAGATCGGTGATTTCCAGCTCTCCCCGGGCGGAGGGGGTCAGACGTTTGGCATATTCTACCACATGACGGTCATAAAAGTACAGCCCGGTGACGCAGTAATTGCTTTTGGGATGGGCGGGCTTTTCCTCGATGGAGACGACTTTCCCGGCCGCGTCGAAGGAGACGATGCCGAACCGCTCCGGATCGTCCACATAATAGCCGAAAATGGTGGCGCCCCGGTCGTTTTCCGCGTTGGCCACGGCGGCGCGGAGCCGCTTTTTCAGGCCGTGACCGGCAAAGATGTTGTCGCCGAGGATCATGGCGACGGTGTCGCCGCCGATGAACTGCTCACCCAGCAGAAAGGCCTGGGCCAGCCCATCCGGCGCGGGCTGAATTGCGTAGGACAGATGCAGGCCGAACTGGCGGCCGTCCCCCAGCAGCTCTTTAAACCGGGGGGTGTCCTGGGGGGTGGAAATAATCAGAATATCCCGGATACCGGCGCTCATCAGCGTGGCCATGGGATAATAAATCATGGGCTTGTCGTAAACGGGCAAAAGCTGCTTCGAGGTGACGCGGGTCAGGGGATACAGGCGCGTGCCGGAGCCTCCCGCGAGGATAATACCTTTCATAATCATCTCTCCTTGGGCTTTTTGCGAAGGTGCGCCGCAGAGAATCGGCAGGACGGCGCACGATTACGCTTATATTGTACCAGCCTATACCCACTTTGTCAATAAATTATCAAATCATGTGAAATTCTACAGCCGAAACAGGCGCTTTTCGTTGACATTTGTCGCTGACAGGAGTAAAATGGAAACAAATCGACCCGATCGGCATTGCGTGTGTGCACCGGCCGGGAAAAAGGAGGACAACTGCATATGCAGCAAGTAAAGCACAGCGCTTACATTGCACAGAAAAAGCAGGCCGCCCGGCAGCTGCTGGACCGGCTGCTGGAAAAATACCGATACGTTTCCGTTCTGCTGACGGACTGCGGCGGCAAACGCTATCGCGTGGCCCGCAGCGGTATTTCCGTGGCCCAGAGCACCATGTTCGGCGGTAAGGGCATGGTGGTGAAGGTGTACGACGGCCGGGGCTATGCCGAATACAGCACCAATGATCTGACCGAGCAGAATGCGGCGTCCATTGCGGAGGAAATCGAAAAGCGTCTGGTTCCGCTGGCCCAGGCACTGCCAGAGGGCCTGCAGGAGAGCACCTACCGGATGCTGGCCGACGAGCCGTGCAGCTTCCGTAAGGCCACGTCCTACGAGATTCATCCCCGGGACCTGGGCGACGAGCAGATCGTGGCCCGGCTGACGGCCCTGCGGGAAAAGACGCTGGCGGGTCAGCCGGAGTTGCTGGACGCCATGGCGGGGCTGGAATATCAGGAATATCATAAGCTGTTTTTGTCCGCCCATCGGGAAATGGAGCAGTCCGTCCTGTGGACCACCGGCAACGTGGCGGCCATTGCGGGCCGGAACGGCCGGACGGAAACGTCCTACCGGGGCTTTTCCAATCTGGGCGGCGCGGAGTTGCTGGATACCATGGAGCAGCGCAGCGGCGACGTGGCCAAAACGGCGGTGGAGCTGCTGGACGCCCAGCCCATGGAGCCGGGCACCTACGAGTGCATCTGCGACCCGGACGTGACGGGCATGATCGTCCACGAGGCCTTCGGCCACGGCGTGGAAATGGATATGTTCGTGAAGGATCGGGCCATGGCCCGGCATTATGTGGGTAAGCCCGTGGCCTCGGAGCTGATTACCATGCACGACGGCTGCGCGGTGAACGAAGTGGCCACCTATTTCTTTGACGACGAGGGCACCCTGTCCCACGACACCGTGATCATCGACCGCGGCATCCTGAAGGCGGGCATCAGCGACGCCCAGTCGGCCATGCATCTGGGCACCGAGCCTACCGGCAACGGCCGCCGGGAGAGCTACGAGCGCAAGGCCTACACCCGGATGACCAACACCTATTTTGAGCCGGGCAAGGACAAGGTGGAGGATATGATCGCCTCCGTGAAGTACGGTATGCTGCTGGAGCAGCCCAGCTCCGGCATGGAGGACCCCAAGAACTGGGGTATCCAGTGCATGGTGAGCATCGCCCGGGAGATCCGGGACGGCAAGCTCACCGGGCGGATTTTCTCGCCCATCGTGCTGACCGGCTATGTGCCGGACCTGCTCAAGTCCATCACCATGGTCAGCGACGGCCTGGCGCTGGGCGGCAGCGGCGCCTGCGGCAAGGGCTATAAGGAATGGGTCAAGGTTTCCGATGGCGGCCCCTATATCAAGGCCAACATCCGGCTGGGATGAGGTGAACGACAATGAGTGAATTACTGAATACGATCCGCCGGGTGCTGGCGGAGGAAGGCGTGACGGTCTGGAGCATCAGCCGGCAGGAGGTTTCCAGCGCGGAGCTGTTTTTCATCCGGAAGGATCTGGATATGCGGCGGATGAAGCAGACGGTGAAGTACCCGGTGACGGTGTACCGGCCCTTTGAGAAGGACGGCAAGCCCATGCTGGGCGCGTCGGAGGCGGTGATCATTCCCGCCCAGTCCGAGGAGGACATCCGGCAGACCATCCGCGACACTTATTTTGCCGCGTCCTTCGTGGCGAACCCCGCCTACGAGCTGCCAGAGAAGCAGGTCTGCGACCCCATGGTCATGGAAAGCGACCTGACGGCGCTGACGGTGGAGCAGACGGCCATGAAGATGGCCGAGGCCCTGTTCGCCGCGGATACGGAAAAGACCTCGTTTCTCAATTCGGCGGAGATTTTTGCCACCAAGTCCACCACCCGTCTGCTGACCTCCAAGGGCACGGACGTGTGCTACACGAAATACGGCGTCCGTGGTGAATTCGTCACCCAGTGCAAGGAGCCGGAGGACGTGGAAATGTACCACAACTTCGCCTACGACAAGCTGGACACCGCATCGCTGACGGAGCTGGCCCGGACGGCCCTGCATCGGATGAGCGACCGGGCGGTGGCAAAGCCCGTGCTGCCCACCGGTACCTACGACGTGATTCTGTCCGACAAGCATCTGGCGGAAATCATGGACTACTACACGGAGCGGACCCATGTGGCCATGGTGTACCCCGGCTATTCCGACTGGAAGGTGGGCACCGAGGTCCATCCGGACCGGGAGGGCGGCGAGGCCCTGAACCTGACGCTCCACGCCACGGTGCCCTACAGCGGCGAGGGCATTCCCATGAAGGACCGGAAGCTGCTGGAGGACGGCAAGGTGTGCCTGCTCCACGGCGGCGCCCGGCTGTCGTCCTATCTGGGCATTCCGGCCACCGGCGACTATCGGGCCGTGTACTGCGACAACGGCACGGTGCCCTTCGCGGACATGAAGAAGAAGCCTTACCTGTACCCGGTGTGCTTCTCCGACTTCCAGATGAACAGCTTCACCGGCCATTTCGGCGGCGAGATCCGGCTGGCCTACTGGTTTGACGGGAAGGAAACCCATCTGGTCACCGGCGGCTCCATCAACGGCAGCATCGCCGACTGCGGCGGAAAAATGGTGTTCTCTCTGGAGAAGTACGACAGCGAGAACTACCACGGCCCCTATGCCGTGTCCCTGCCCGGCGTCAAGGTGGCAGGCACCGTATAAACCATTTTCGGATAAAAACCGTCCCGTTCCGGTTGGAACGGGACGGTTTCTGTAGTTACGGCGCGGGGAACAGCAGGGTGACCTTGAACAGGTCCCCGTCCACCAGCAGCTGAAGCTGGCCGTGCTGGACCTCCATCAGGCTCCGGGCAATGTTCAGCCCAAGACCGCTGCCTTCGGTGTTGCGGGAGACGTCGCCCCGGACGAACCGCTCCAGCAGCTCCTCCGGCCGGAGATTCAGCGGCTGCCGGGAGATGTTTTTCATGGAAACCAGCACCTTCCCCGGCAGGGGCACCACATCCACATACAGCCGGGTGCCGGGCATGGAGTACTTCACCGCGTTGGACAGCAGATTCGACAGCACCCGCCATGCCAGCCGCCCGTCGGCCAGGATGGGCGTGGGTGTTTCCGGCGGACGGAACACCGGCGTCAGGGTGGCGGCGGTGAGCTTATCGGTAAACTCGCCCAGGGCCTGGCTGACCATTTCCGTGGCGTCCATGGTGACGATGTTGGCGGAAATGTTCCCGGAGGACGCCTTGCTCAGCTCCATCAGGTCCTCAATGAGTCGCTTGAGCCGCAGGGACTGGCGGCTGAGCACGTCCAGATACTGGGCTTCCTCCTCCGGCGTGTGGGGCTTTTGCAGCAGATCCACAAAGTTGATGATGGAGGTCAGCGGCGTTTTGATGTCGTGGGAGACGTTGGTAATCAGCTCGGTTTTCATCCGCTCGGACTTCATCTGGTTCCGGGCGGCCACCACGGCCACGTCGGCCACGGCGTTGAGGCTGTTTGCAAAGTCCCGGCAAGCCCCGACCAGATGGCCGGTGGGCACCTTCTGCTGTAAATTGCCCCGGGCCATGGCCTGGACCCCGGCGTACAGCGTTCCCAGCTCGTAGCCCAGGTAGGCCAGCATGGACAGGCAGATGCCGGTGGTCAGAAACAGGGGCCAGCGCCGCCAGTTGTCGGAGGCCAGCGCGCCCATGACCTCCAGCAGCAGAAGCCCCAGGGTCAGCAGCACATACCGCCAGATTACCGGCAGCTTCCGGAGAAATGCCCGGGTGCCCTTGCCGACCAGCAGAAGCACGCGCCCGGCGAGGCTGCTCCGCCACCAGCGGCCCTTCCCAGCCTTGAGCTGGGCGGAAAGCCCGCACAGGAAGGCGACGGCCAGCGCCGCGGAGACGAGCAGCACGGCCAGCGCCACCAGAAGAAGCTCCGGCTGATACACCCAGTCCCGGTAGACGGTTTCCAGCACGCCCCACATCAGCATCCAGGCGACAAGATCGGCCAGAAGATGCACGTCCAGCGGCAGCCGGTTGACGCCGCCGGGCCGGACCGTACCGTCCGGCAGCCGGCCGGATACCCAGCACAGGTAGACGCAGTCGGCAATCAGCGCCAGGGCGCTGACGGCGGCCAGCACGATGACGCCGTAGCGGCGGGGATAGAGAAGCTGCTGCGTCTGGGTGATGTTGGTGTTCTGCTCGGAGGGAATCAGCGCCACGGTGACGTCGTATTCCGGCCCTACCGCCAGATAGACGGTGTACGGCCGGCCTGTCTGGCCCAGGTAAAACGTGAAGATGTCCAGACAGTCGGCGGGGGCGTCGGCATCAGTGTCCTCGGCGGAGCCTTCCACGACGACGGGATAAACGGCGGAGACGGTCCGCGTGGCGCGGACCAGACTGCTGTCGCCGGTGGGCGCCTGGGACAGGTTGGATTCCAGCACGGTGCCGTCGGTGCTGCGGATCTCGGTATAGTAGGCGCTGCCGCAGGAGCCGATGTTTTCAAGAATGCCGTAGTACAGGGACAGAAAGTCGGAAGAGCCGAGGACCTCCTCCGGTCCCTGGGCCAGATGGGTCAGGCCGTAGCGTCGGGCGGCGGTGTTGGCGGCGTTGGCGACCTCCTGCTGACTCCGGTTTTCCTGCAGATTCTCCGGCGCGCTCTGATACAGGCCGTTGGTACTGAGATAGACGAATGCGGCTCCGCAGCTCAGCAGGACGGTCAGAAGCAGGACGGCAGCCAGAAAAGCGGCGGCTTTGGCGGCGACGGAACGACTCATGATCGGTTTCCCTCCTTCATTTTATACCCCTGCCCCCAGACCACCTTGATGTAGCGGGGGTCAGAGGGGTCGATTTCGATTTTTTCCCGGAGATGGCGGATGTGGACGGCCACGGCGCTTTCACTGCCGATGGCGGCCACCTGCCACACGGCCTCGTACAGGGCCTTGGTGGAGTACACCGTGCCGGGGTGCTCCATCAGCAGCTTGAGGATGCTGTATTCCGTGGGGGTCAGGGACACGGGGGCGCCGTCCACCGTGACGGTTTTGGAGCTGTCGTTGAGGGTGATGCCGTCAATCACCAGCTCGTCCGGCGCGTTGGGCTTCTGGCTGCCCAGCTTGGCGTACCGCCGCAGCTGGGACCGGACCCGGGCCAGCACCTCCACCGGCACGAAGGGCTTGGTGATGTAGTCGTCGGCGCCCACGTTCAGCCCCAGCACCATATCCTCGGTTTCCGATTTGGCGGTGAGGAGAATGATGGGAATGTTGGAGATTTCCCGGATTCTGGCCGTGGCGGTAATACCGTCCATTTCCGGCATCATCACGTCCAGCAGCACCAGATCCATGCCGCCGCCGCGGACCAGCTCCAGCGCCTGCTTGCCGTTGGAGGCCTCGAAGAGCCGATAGCCCTCCGGGGTGAGATAGATCCGCAGAGCGCTGACGATATCCGGCTGATCGTCGCAGATGAGTACGTTGTACATGGGCAGGGGCCTTCTTTCCTGAGTTTGAGCCTATTATAACAGGTTCCTTTTTAAGATGAAAGAGGTGGATTCCTTAAGAAGCCATTAACCGCCTTGCGCCGGGCGTCGGAATCTGCTATGATAGGGCGGAAAAGGGGGCGATCCCATGAAAACGCTCAAATGGATTTGCTACGGCCTGACGGCGCTGTGCGCCGCAGGAATTCTGGTGTGCGTGGCCCGGCCTGCGACCCAGGTCAATCAGGCGGCATCCCGGATTCTGATGCTGCTTTGCGTGCTTTCGCTGACGGTGGGCCTGCTGGCGGGCTATTTTGCGCTGCCCAAGGACCGGCGGACCACTGAATTCTGGCGTCTTGGGGCGGCAATCGGCCTCGGCGTTATGACGGCGATGCAGGCAGTCCGGCTCCTGTAGGGAAAACGGGCATTTCCAGAAAAAATCAGAAGAAAACTTCTGCGGCAGGGAAGGAAAGGCGGCAAACGCCCGCTTTTCTCCTGCCGCGTTTTCTGTTTGCGGCCAATATCCGGATTGGCAGCAGTTAAATTTTTATTCAAAAAAAGTTCAAACTTATTCAAAATGCACAAACAGGGGGGGGGGTATTTTGGTGAATTATGCGATATTTACAAAAAGGGGACGCAGTGCTATAATCCGGTACATGCAGAGCGACGGAAATTCGGACGCCTGTAAAATTGAAGAAAGCAAGGTAGACCCAATGAAGAAGACGCGCATTCTCAGCATTATCCTGGCGCTGACGCTGATCGTCGGCCTCATCGCAGGCTGCGGCGGCAACGGCACGCCCAGCACCACCAAGGGCAATGAAACCAAGGCACCCGACACCACCAAGGGTACCGAGGAAGCTACCAACTACAAGTACGGCACCATCCACGGCATTTCCTGGACCAGTTCCGGCCTGGCTGACGCGGGCAACGAGACCCAGGTCAAGAACCAGCAGGATCAGATTGCCGAATATCTGGCCGACACCGGCAACACCGTGACCTTCGAGAAGTTCACCTACGACTACAAGTCCGTGGGCGCCATGTTCGAAGGCGGCCAGCTGCCCACCACCTTCACCATCGCCGCCACCGAGCCTACCAAGCTGATCAACAACGGCTGGGGCCGTGACATCACCGAGCAGGTCAAGCAGGTCGGCATCAATATGGACAACTTCAACCCGGCGCTGCTGGACATCTGGAAGGATGCCGACGGCAAGCTGTACGGTCTGCCCACCTCCGCTTACGCTCTGTCCATCGCCTGCAACGCCCAGGTTTTCCTGGATGCGGGTCTGGTGAATGACGACGGCACCCCCAAGCTGCCCACCACCTGGGACGAGGTGCTGGAATACTCCAAGATCATCCACGACAAGACCGGCAAGGGTGGCTTTGCCATGACGGCCTGCGACAACATGGGTGGCTGGTTCTTCACCAACGTGGCGTGGAACTTCGGCGCGGACCTGGTTGTCCCCAATGCCGACGGCACCTACACCGCCCAGGTCAATTCCCCCGAAGCCGTGGCGGCCATGAACTACTATAAGGAACTGGCCCTGTCCGGCACCCTGTTCGGCGATCCCTGCGTGGATAACTTCGAAGCTACCCGCAGCCACCTGAAGGCCGGCAACGCCGCCATGACCTTCGGCCACTCCGGCACCGTGGGAAGCCTGTCCCGCAGCGACAAGGACGGCATCCCTGCCGACATGGTGTACGAAATCTCCATCCCCGCCGGTCCTACCGGCACCAAGATCAACCTGACCGGCGGCGAAGGCTACTGGTTCTCCCCCTCTGCTACCGATGATCAGGTCGTCGCCGCGCTGGAGTACCTGATGCACTACGGCACCTGGTCCGACGAGGTCACCGACGACATGAAGACCGACTGGGAAAAGGGCTGGAACGAGACGCTGGAGAAGAACGGCATCAACCTGCCCGACTTCCCCATCTACACCTCCTCCGTCACCGATACCAAGGCCGAGATGATCAAGAATTATCAGACCAATATCGACTACGACAAGCAGTTTGCCAAGTTCTATGAGGATGTGCAGAAGGCCGGCGCCCTGCGCGTCGAGGAAGAGGGCGACACCCAGAACCTGTACCGGGAGCTGACCGCCGTCATCCAGGCCATTATGACCGATCCCCAGAACGCCGACGTGCAGGCCCTGATGGATACCTGCCAGGCCAACGTGCAGCAGCTGCTGGACGACTTCGTGAAATAAGCATTTTCTCCGATCTGGCCCTGCCGCTTCCGCGGCAGGGCTTTTTCGGCCGGAACGGTTGCCAAACCGGCGGCGGGGGAGTATAATGGAAGAAAAATGATACGAAGGAGGGCGTTCATGGCCACGACGGTTCTTCACCGGCCGGTGATTTTATACGAGACGCTGGAGGCGCTGTATCAGTATGTCAACGAGACATGGCAGGCCGAGCGCCGGAGCCGGTTTCTGGCGAAGGCGGCCCAGCGCAGCACCCCGGACCAGCAGCACCGGCTCGGGGAACTGACCCGGATGCAGGACAGCCTGATGGAGGAGGTCTGCCGGGATGTGGACCGGGAGGATCCCCGGATTCTCCACTTTTTCCGCCGCTGGGAGACGGAAAACAAGTGGCAGAACCTGTGCCTGGCCAAGCTGCTGGTGTATTCCTTCCTGGACATTACCGCGGCGGACTGGGAAACCGCCCCTGGCAGGGGGAGGGGCAGCCGCCGGAGCTGATCGACCAATCCCGGCACATGGCGATTTTGCAGGATGCCGGGCTGGTCCACACCCGCCGCAGCGAAAGCCGGGTGTATTACCGGATGAACCGGGAGACGCTGCAGAATCTGCTGGACTTCACCCGGGAATCGCTATCCTGAGCAACGGAAAACTTCCGCACCGCGAAATGAAAGTTCGCGGTGCGGATTTTGTATTTTTTGGCGGGGAAATCTTGACAAGGGACACTCCGGTGTAGTGTATTAGATGATAATCTAACACAAATTACGCGGAGAACGAACAAATGTAAAACCCATGTAAAATCTCCCGCGGTTGCAGGGTGTTGGAGGATCGGAAAAGGAGGAACGACCATGAAACACAGAATGTTATGGCATCGCGGCATCGCCCTGATTCTGGCGCTGCTGCTGGCCATGTCCTCTCTGGCCGGACTGCCCCAGACGGTTCGGGCGGAGAGTACTGAGGAGGACGGCCCGAAAACGCCGTCCATGACCAAGCAGTCCGTGCAGACGATGCTGGCGCAGCAGGAGTTGAACGCGGAGAAGCGGAAGAGCATTTCCGCGGATCAGGTGTACCTCAGCGCCAAGTTGCCCTTCGTCTTTGACTATGCCGACAACGACACCGACGTCAACCACCACGGCGGCTCCTACCACGGCACCCATGTGGCGGGCACCATCGCAGGCAATCCGGCGGACGGCACCATCTCCGGCGTGGCCCCCCAGGCCCAGCTGGTGATCATGAAGGTGTTCAGCGACAGCGGCACCAACGCCTACTCCGACGACATTCTGGCGGCGCTGGAGGACTGCCTGAAGCTGGGCGTGGACGCCATCAACATGAGCCTCGGCTCCGTGGCGGGCTTTACCAGCCGTCCGGATCAGCTGGCCACCATGAACGTCTACGACAATCTGGAAAAGGCGGGCATCGTAGTGGCGGCGGCCGCCGGCAACGAATACAGCGCGGCCTACAAAAATATGTGGGACACCAACAAGAGCCTGACGTCCAATCCGGACTACGGCGTGGTGGGTTCTCCCTCCAGCTACCTGCAGGCCTTCTCCGTGGCCAGCGTGGACAATCAGCTGGTGGAGAGCAACTATTTCCAGGTGGGGGACCGGAAGATTTCCTTCACCGATACGGCGAAAAGCTACGCTCCCGGCAAGGAATTCGTGACCCAGCTGGGTGGCAAGACCCTGAGCTATGTACTGATTCCCGGCGTGGGCAAGGCGGAGGACTACGGCGCGCTGGACGTGACCGGCAAAATCGCCGTGGTCTCCCGGGGCGACACCACCTTTGCGGACAAGTACGCCGTGGCGGAGCAGAAGGGTGCGGCAGGCTGCATTATCTATAATAATGAGCCGGGCCTGATCAACATGAGCATCGAGTCCTACACCATTCCCGCCATTTTCATTGACAAGGCCGACGGCGACGCCATGATCGCGGCGGCCAAGGACGGCGTGGGCACGCTGACGGTCCACACCGACACCTATCAGGCGGTGTCCTCCACCGGCGGGCTGCCCTCGGACTTCTCCTCCTGGGGCACCACGGCGGATCTGACCATTACCCCGGACCTGATGGCCCCCGGCGGCAACATCTACTCCGCCGAGGATAACAATACTTACGGTCTGATGAGCGGCACCTCCATGGCCACGCCCCATATCGCAGGCGCGGCGGCGCTGATGCTGCAATACCTGCGCTCCACCACCGACCTGAAGGGCCGGGACGCCATGGACCGGGCCTATGCGCTGATGATGAGCACGGCGGGACCGGCCAAGGACGCCGGCGGCGCCACCGCGTCGCCCCGGAAGCAGGGCGCGGGCCTGGTGAACCTGAATGCGGCCATCAGCACCGATGCCTACCTGAGCGTGGAGGGCAACAGCCGTCCTAAGCTGGAGCTGGGAGAGGACGAGGAGCAGACCGGCGTCTACACGCTGACCTTCTCCGTGAATAATACCTCCAAGCAGACGCTGGAATATGCGATTTCCCCGGTGATTCTCACCGAAAATGCGGAAAACGGCGGCACCTATAACGGCCAGGCCGTGTATTTCGCCGCCCAGACGGCCCGGGACATCACGGCGGACTGCACCTGGACCGCCAGCACCGGCACCACGGTGACCGCCTCCGCCGGTGCCAACGGCACCATTACCCCGGCAGGCGAAACGGAATACTTCTACGAGTCCAAGGCCGTGTATGAAATGACCCCGGCGGAGGGCTACCATGTGGCCTCCGTGCTGGTGGACGGCGTGTATGTGGGCACCATGTCCGCCTACACTTTCGATTCCCTGACGGAAGACCACACCATCGCGGTGACCTTTGCCAGAACGGAGCATATGGTGACCTATGTGGACGGCCTCAACGGCCAGACCGTTGCCATCCTCTACGCCGAGGACGGCGGCAGCGTGATCCCGCCTCAGGCCCCGGCCCATACGGGCTATACGTTCTCCGGCTGGAGCGCGGACAGCAACAACATCACCGCCGATACCGTGATTACCGCCAACTATGAGACGGCAAACTGCACGGTGACCTTCCTGGACCGGGACGGCGGCATTATCAGCACCGGTTCCGTGCCCTACGGCGCGGCGGCCGAAAAGCCCGACGCCCCAACCCACGACGGCTATGTGTTCCTTGGTTGGGACACGGATACCGCCTGCGTCAAGGAGGACCTGACGGTGATCGCCCTGTACGAAAAGCAGGACGTTCCCACGGATCCGACCAGGCCCACCGACCCGGAAAAGCCGGAAAATCCTACCGAGCCGACCAAGCCCGACACGGATTCCGAGCCGCAGACCCCGCCCACCGGCGACGGTGCGGCGCCCCGGCTGGCCGCTCTGGCAGGGTGTGCGGCGCTGCTTGCCGTGGGGCTGATGCTCCAGAGCCGCAAGCGCAAGCGTCAGAGCTGATTTTTTGAAACCCTTTCCGCCCGGCACCAACGGTGCCGGGCGGAAAAATTATACCGTTTCCAAAAGAGAAGTTTGTGAATATTGAACTTTGTAAAATTAATGAAAAGCGCAGAAATTTGCGAATTTTTGCGAAGAAAAACTGCTGATTTTCAAAAAACCGAAAAAATCATCCGTTTTTTATGTGAATACTATGAAAAGATGAAAATTTTGCATTTTTCGGATTGATTTTAGCCGGAAGTTGACTTACAATAGGATGGCAAGCGAAAAGAAACGCCGATTGAATCGCAGAGGTGAGAGAATGCTTCATATTGTGCTGGTGGAACCGGAAATTCCGCAGAACTGCGGCAACATTGCCCGGACCTGCGCGGCCACCGGCGCGGTGCTGCATCTCATCCGCCCGCTGGGGTTCGACATTTCGGAGCGGGCCGTCCGCCGGGCCGGGCTGGATTACTGGCATCTGGTGGACGTGCGGGAATACGAAAATCTGGACGACTTTTTCTCGAAAAACGATGTCCGGCAGATGTGGTGCCTGTCCACCAAAGCGCCCCGGAGCTATGCCGAGGCCCGGTTTGAGGACGGCTGCTACCTGTTTTTCGGCAAGGAAACCCGCGGGCTGCCGGAGGATTTTCTGGAAGCCCACCGGCCTTCGTGTATCCGGCTTCCCATGCGGGCCGAGGCGCGAAGCCTGAACCTGAGCAACTCCGTGGCGATCACCGTCTACGAGGCACTGCGGCAGCTTTCTTTTCCGGGCTTACAGAATTTTGGAAAAATGCGGGAGGAAGTTCCCGGTAATTTGGAGGAATCATTATGAATTACAACAAGAAGTCCATTACGGATATCGATGTTGCAGGCAAGCGCGTTCTGTGCCGCTGCGACTTCAATGTTCCCACCAAGGAAGGCAAGATTACGTCCGATAAGCGGATTGTGGCCGCCATGCCCACCATCGAATACCTGGTGAACCACGGCGCCAAGCTGATTCTCTGCTCTCACATGGGCAAGCCCAAGGGCGAGTGGAAGCCCGAACTGAGCCTGAAGATCGTGGCCGACCGGATCTCCGAGCTGCTGGGCAAGCCGGTTGTCATGGCTGCCGACGTGGTGGGCGAGGACGCCAAGGCCAAGGCCGCCGCGCTGAAGGACGGCGAGGTGATGCTGCTGGAGAACGTCCGCTTCATGAAGGGCGAGACCAAGAACGATCCGGAGCTGAGCCGGGAACTGGCTTCCATGGCGGATATTTTCGTCAACGATGCCTTCGGCACCGCTCACCGTGCCCACTCTTCCACCGCCGGCGTGGCCGATTACCTGCCTGCCGTGTGCGGCTTCCTGGTGGAGAAGGAAGTTTCCATCATGGGCAAGGCACTGGCCGATCCCGAGCGGCCCTTCGTCGCCATTCTGGGCGGCGCCAAGGTGTCCGACAAGCTGGACGTCATCAGCAACCTGCTGGAGAAGGTGGACACCCTGATTATCGGCGGCGGCATGGCCTATACCTTCCTGGCGGCCAAGGGCTACAGCGTGGGCACCAGCCTGCTGGATTCCGAGAAGATTGACTACTGCAAGGACATGATGGCCAAGGCGGAAGCCAAGGGCGTCAAGCTGCTGCTGCCGGTGGATACGGTGGTGGCCGCCGAGTTCCCCAACCCCATTGACGGGGAGATTTCCGTGGAGACCGTTTCCTCCGATGCCATCCCCGCCGACAAGATGGGCCTGGACATCGGCGAAAAGACCCGCGCCCTGTTTGCCGATGCGGTGAAGAGCGCCAAGACCGTCGTCTGGAACGGCCCCATGGGCGTGTTTGAAAACCCGACGCTGGCCAAGGGCACCATCGCAGTGGCCCAGGCGCTGGCGGATTCCGACGCCGTGACCATCGTCGGCGGCGGCGACAGCGCGGCAGCCTGCGAGCAGCTGGGCTTTGCCGACAAGATCACCCACATTTCCACCGGCGGCGGTGCGTCTCTGGAGTTCCTGGAAGGCAAGGAGCTGCCGGGCATTGCCTGCCTGCAGGATAAGTAAGCAGTGTATTTCCCGGGGCGGGCGGCCCGCGGCTGCCCGCCCTTCCAAAGCCCGTCCGGGCCTGAATCTGTCGATCCGCACCGGCCCTTCGGGGCATCCGGTGTGCATATAAAAGGAGAAGAAACGACCATGAACAGAAAATATCGCAAGACCGTCATTGCCGGTAACTGGAAAATGAATAAGACTCCCTCCGAGACGAAGGAGTTCATGACCGAGTTCAAGAACATCATGCCCAAGGGCCGCTGGTGCGACGTGGCGCTGTGCGTCCCCGCTGTCTGCATCCCCGCCGCCGTCCGCGCCATGCGGGAGACCCGGGTGGGCATCGGCGCCGAGAACTGCAACGCCAACGCCTCCGGTGCTTACACCGGCGAAATCGCCACCAATATGCTGGTGGACGCGGGCTGCAAGTACGTCATCATCGGCCACTCCGAGCGCCGCGCCATGGGCGAAACCAACGAGGATGTCAATGCCAAGGTGCTGGCCGCGCTGGACGCGGGCCTGATTCCCATTATGTGCTGCGGCGAGACGCTGGAGCAGCGGGAAACCGGCATCACCGACGAGTGGATCACCATGCAGATCAAGGCCGGTCTGAAGAACGTGCCCGAGGATAAGATCCGCAAGGTCATCATCGCCTACGAGCCCATCTGGGCCATCGGCACCGGCCGGACCGCGACCCCCGAGCAGGCCGAGGAAGTCTGCGAGCTGATCCGGACCGTGGTCCGCAAGCTCTACAGCTCCAAGAACGCCCGGGCCATCTCCATCCTGTACGGCGGCTCCATGAACGACAAGAACGCCTATGAGCTGCTGGCCCAGCCCGATATCGACGGCGGCCTTATCGGCGGCGCTTCTCTGGTTCCCGAGAAGTTCGTCAAGATCATCGAAGCGGCCAATCAGCCCACGGTGTAAGGCAAATATCCGAAACGAAGAGTGGCTGCCCCGCAGCCGCTCTTTCCGTTTCCGGACGAAAGGGAGAAAACGCTGATGAAAACCCTTGTTTTACCGGCGGATCAGCCGGACAGCGCGGCCGTCGCGGCGGAAATCATCCGCCGGGGCGGGCTGGTGGCCATCCCCACCGAGACGGTGTACGGTCTGGGGGCCAACGGCCTGGACGAAAACGCCGTGCTGAAAATTTTTGAGGCCAAGGGTCGGCCCCAGGATAATCCGCTGATTCTTCATGTGGCCAGCCCGGAGCAGACGGAACTGTTCTGCCACGATATTCCCAAGGCGGCCTACGATCTGGCGGCGGCCTTCTGGCCCGGCCCGCTGACCATGGTGCTGCCGGTCCGGGACGTGGTGCCCAGGCGGACCACGGCGGGGCTGGCCACCGTGGCGGTGCGGTGCCCGGACTGCGCCGTCACCCGGGAGATCATCCGGCTGGCGGGGGTGCCCATTGCGGCGCCGTCGGCCAACCTGTCCGGCAAGCCCTCCACCACTACGGCGCAGCACGTTCTCCACGACCACGATGGCAAAATCGACGCGGTGGTGGACGGCGGCCCCTGCCGGGTGGGGGTGGAATCCACCATTGTGGACCTGACCGAGGACCGGCCCCGGCTTCTGCGGCCCGGCGGCGTAACGCCGGAGCAGCTGAAGGCCGTGCTGGGTGACTTGGTGGTGGATAAGGCCGTCACCGCCCAGATCGACAAGGACGCGGTGGTGAAGGCACCGGGCATGAAATACAAGCACTATGCCCCGGCCTGCGATGTGGTGATTGTAGCAGGAAGTAGGGAAAAGGCGGCACAGTACATCCACCGGCATTGGAAGCCGACGGACCGGGTGCTGTGCTTTGAGGAAGAGCTGCCCCTGTACCGGGACTGCCGCCCCCTGTCCTACGGGCAGGAGGCCCATGTGGAAACGCTGTCCGCCGGGTTGTTTTCCGCCCTGCGGGAGCTGGACGATCCCCACATCCATAAGGTCTATGCCCGCTGCCCCGTGGGCGGCGGCGTGGCCTATGCCGTCCAGAACCGGCTGAAGAAGGCGGCGGCCTTCCGGATTGTGGACGCGGAGGCGGAAGCATGATTCTCGGCATTACCGGCGGCACCGGCTGCGGCAAAACCACGCTGCTGGAGCTGATCCGGCAGCAGGGCGGGCTGGTGATGGACTGCGACGCCGTCTACGGCGAGCTGCTCCAATCGGACCCGGCGCTGCTGCGCTCCATCGGCGCCCGCTTCCCGGGGACGGTGGAGGGGGGCGTGCTCCAGCGGAAAAAGCTGGGGGAGCAGGTGTTCGCCGACCGGCAGGCGCTGCTGGCCCTGAACCGGATCACCCATGCCGCCGTCCGCGGCGAGGTGGTCCGGCGGCTGGAGACGCGGCCTGCGGTGGCGGCCATTGACGCCATTGCGCTGTTTGAAAGCGGCCTGTCCCTGCTGTGCGACGTGACGGTAGCGGTGACGGCGCCGCTGGAGGACCGGGTCCGCCGCCTGACGGCCCGGGACGGCATTTCCGAGGAGTACGCCCGCAAGCGCATTGCCGCCCAGCAAAGCCCCGACTGGTTCCGGCAGCGGTGCGACTATGTGCTGGAAAACAGCGGCACCCGGCAGGAATTTCAGGGGAAATGTCTTGCGTTTTTGCGGCAGATCGGTATAATAGGACCATAGAAAACCAACAACGGAGGTTATGACAAATGACGACTGATGAACTGCGCCAGTCTCTGCTGGCGGCACCGAAGAACGGTTATACCCGCCTGAACGAAACCCAGCGCGCCGAGATGGAAGCCTACTGCAAGCGGTATGCGGCGTTTATGGACGCCTGCAAGACCGAGCGGGAAGCGACCGCCTGGACTGTGGCCAAGGCCGAGTCTCTGGGCTTCAAGGCCCTGGTTCCCGGCATGGAGCTGAAGCCCGGCGACAAGGTGTACCACAACAACCGGGGTAAGAGCATCCTGCTGGCGGTGATCGGCAAGAAGTCCCTGAACGAGGGCGCCAACATCTGCGCGGCCCATGTGGATTCTCCCCGGATGGACCTGAAGCCCAATCCCCTCTATGAGGATACGGAAATCGCCTACTTCAAGACCCACTACTACGGCGGCATCAAAAAGTACCAGTGGACCACCGTTCCCCTTGCCCTCCACGGCGTGGTGTACCGCAAGGACGGCACCGTGGTGACCGTGACCATCGGCGAGGACGAGAACGATCCGCTGCTGTGCGTCTCCGATCTGCTGATCCACCTGTCCGCCGACCAGATGAAGAAGCCCCTGGCCGAGGGCATCACCGGCGAGCAGCTGAACGTGATTCTGGGCACCGAGCCGCTGGAAGGCGACGGCACCGACCTGGTGAAGCTGCACATCATGAAGCTGCTCAACGAGAAGTACGGCCTGGTGGAGGAGGACTTCCTGTCCGCCGAGCTGACCATCGTCCCGGCGGGCAAGTGCCGGGAGTACGGCCTGGACCGGAGCCTGCTGGGTGCCTACGGCCACGACGACCGGGTGTGCGCCTATGCGGAAATCGAGGGCCTGCTGACCATCGAGAACCCGGAGAAGACCGCGGTCTGCATTCTGGCCGATAAGGAAGAAATCGGCTCCGTGGGCATTTCCGGTATGCAGAGCAAGTGCTTTGAGACCTTCATGCAGGACCTGTGCGACACCCAGGGCGCCAGTCTGAACCGGTGCCTGGAGAATTCCTTCTGCCTGTCCGCCGACGTGTCCAACGCCTTCGACCCGAACTTTGCCGAGACCTGCGACCGTCGGAACAACTCCATGCTCAACTACGGCGTTGCCATCTGCAAGTACACCGGCTCCCGGGGCAAGGGCGGCGCGTCCGA
>CAJLCS010000003.1 GCA_905205195.1 uncultured Eubacteriales bacterium | reverse complement strand
AGCATAGGGTTCCTCTCCTTATTGAAATTCGTGAAAATTTATTTCTGAAGCTTCATCAGCGCGTCCAGCAGAACCTGCAGGTCATCCTTCCCGTAGAATTCCAGCTCAAACTTGCCTTTGCGCTTCCCGTTGATGATTTTGACGCCCCGGCCCAGGTGCTTGCTCAGGTTTTTCTCGCACTCGGCCACATAATCCACGGCCAGTGTGACCTTTTTCTCCGGGGCCGGTTCCCGGCTCATGTTTTTGCACAGCAGCTCCGCCTGCCGGACGGACAGGCCCAGGGCGATGATCTTCTGGGCGGCCTCCTGCTGCTTTTTCTCGGATTTCAGCGTCAGCACCGCCCGGGCGTGACCGGCGGTCAGCTCGCCTTTTTTCACCTGCTCCAGCACCGCCGGACACAGGCTCAGCAGCCGCAGGGCGTTGGCCACGGTGGGCCGGGATTTTCCCACCTGCTCGGCGGTTTCCTCCTGAGTCAGGCCGTATTCGTCCATGAGCCGCCGGTAGCCCAGCGCTTCTTCCACCGGGTTTAAGTCCTGCCGCTGCAGGTTTTCGATCAGCGCCAGCTCGGTGGCCGTTTTGTCGTCGGCCTCGATGATGACGGCGGGGACTTCAGAAAGTCCCGCCAGCCGGGCGGCCCGCCAGCGCCGTTCACCGGCGATGATCTGATAATAGCCGCTGGGCATCAGCCGCACCGTCAGCGGCTGAATGATACCGTGGACGGTGATGGAGTCCGCCAGGGCCTGTAGCTCGTCCTCCGGAAAGTCGTGCCGGGGCTGATCCGGATTCGGCTCCACCTTGTGCAGCGGCAGCATCTGATAGCCGCTGCTGTCGCTGGGGGCTGGATCCAGAAAATCGTCCATCAGGGCACCCAGACCTTTTCCCAATCCTTTTTGTCCTGCCAATTTGATGCTCCTTCCTTAAAGTCGTGCCTTGACTTCCTCGGCCATTGCCCGGTAGGCCGCAGCGCCCCGGCTGCTCCGGTCGTAATCCCCCACGGGGACGCCGTGGCTGGGGGCTTCCGCCAGCCGGACGTTCCGGGGAATGACGCTGGTAAAGACCTTCCCGGGAAAATGCCGCCGGACCTCCTCGGCCACCTGGGCGGAGAAGTTGGTCCGGCCGTCGTACATGGTCAGCGCCACGCCGAAAATGCCAAGGCCCGGGTTAATCCGTCGCTTGACCATCCGCAGGGTGGTCATCAGGTCCGACAGCCCCTCCAGCGCGAAGTACTCGCACTGCACGGGAATGAGAATTTCGTCGGCGGCGGCCAGCGCGTTGAGCGTCAGCATCTCCAGCGACGGCGGACAGTCGATGAAAATCACGTCGTACCGGTCCCGGACCGGCTCCAGCACGGCCTTCAGCCGGTGGTTGGCGTCGTTCATGCCGATCAGTTCCACGCTGGCGCCGGCCAGATTGGCCGAGGACGGCAGCACGTCGCCGTATTTGGTGGAGACGATGGCGGAGGCGGCGTCGGCCTGGCCAATGACGGCCTCGTAGACGGTTTTTTTCAGCTTTCGTTTTTCCAGTCCCAGACCGGAGGATGCGTTGGCCTGCGGATCAAAGTCGCACAGCAGCACCCGCAGCCCCAGATCGTGGAGTGCAGCCGTCAGGTTGACGGCGGTGGTGGTTTTTCCGACGCCGCCCTTCTGATTGACGACGGCGATGATTTTTCCCATATGCCCCCTCCTTCTGTACGTTGCTATTATAGCAATCCGGGGTGTGAATTGCAAGAGAAACGGACTGTTTCACGTGAAACAATCCGCTTCGGGCCGGTCACCGCGTTTTCGATGTTTCACGTGAAACAGTGGATGCGGGCGTCGAGGTGGAATAATTCTGGCCCAGCGGCGCCTTCCGGGGCCGGCGGAGCAGCCCCGTGAACACGAACACCGTGACGGCCAGGGCCACCAGCGCGGCGGCAAACAGCACGCTCATCACCCGCAGCCGGCGGCGGCACCGGGCCAGCAGCTCCTCCGGGGAGCGCTTCCGCGGCCCGCGGCCCGGTTTCCGGGCGGCGGAGGACACGGCGGGAGCCGGAAGCTGCACCGGCGTGCCGGGCTTCACCGGATCCTTCTCCATGTCGGCCAGACAGTCCGGGCAGAACACCTGACCGACGGGAATTTCCCGTCCGCAGCGCAGACAATTCATCCGGGGACACCTCCTTCCGCTCTTTCGGCTGTTTGGCTCTATTTTACAACAGAATTCCGACGACGTAAAGAGGAAAAAGCAAACTTTCATAAGAAAAACCGCCGAAATGGCGCGTTGACAACCGCCTGGCGCTATGTTATAATCCGCCTGTCTGAGGAAGAATGAAAAAAGGAGGATTGCAATGGAATTTCATCGCTTTGAGCATCTGGAATATGCGGAGCGGAGGCCTGCGTCTCCGGCGGGGAGAAGTCCGGTGCTGATTGCACTTCACGGCGCAGGCAGCCGGGGCGGAACGGTGCAGCAATTGGCAGAGCATCCGCTATTTGCGCCTACCAGCCTGCTGACGCAGGAAGACTCCCCACTGCTGGTGCTGATGCCGCTGTGCGCCGCCAACAGCTGGTTTGACGTGTTCGAGCAGCTCCAGCGGTTCGTCCGGATGGTAGCCGCCCGGCCCGATGTGGACCCGGACCGGATCTACCTGCTGGGCATCAGCATGGGCGGCTACGGCGCCTGGCAGCTGGCCATGACCATGCCGGAAGTCTTTGCGGCGCTGGTGCCCATCTGCGGCGGCGGAATGTACTGGAACGCGGCCCGGCTGAAGGACATCCCGGTGTGGGCGTTCCACGGTGCCTGCGACAACGACGTGCTGCCGGAGGAAAGCATCAAAATGGTGGCAAGGCTCAATGCCATCCCCGATGGCAAGGGCGCCCGGCTGACGGTTGTCGCCCACGACGGACACAACGTCTGGACCGACGCACTGGCCACGCCGGAGCTGTACGACTGGCTGCTGGCTCAGAAGAAACAAACCGGCGGCGATTACCGGGACGACTACGCCGGAAAAGGCGAGATTTACGGATAACAATATTATTATAAGGAGGCTTCCCCATGTTTCAGTGTGCAAAGCCGGTCTTTCCGGCAGAAGCCAAGGATCAGATGAATCTGTTTTACGGATTCTACACCCGCCTGCCCCGGACCGCCCGGGGGACGCTGCGGATCACCGGCGTTTCCACCTATCAGGTTTTCCTCAACGGCGCGTTCCTCTTTTCCGGCCCCGCCCGGAGCTGCCACGGCAAATACCGGGTGGACGAGCTGCCGCTGGACGGCCTTCTCACCGCCGGGGAGAACGTGCTGTGCATTGTGCTGGCGACTTACCAGTGCAACAGCTTTTCCTTCATTGACGAGCCGGGCTTCCTCTGCGCCGAGGCGGAATGCGACGGCACGATTGCGGCCCGGACCGGCGAAAACGGGGATTTTCACTGCCTGCGGCTGGACGAGCGGTATCAGAAGGTGATCCGCTACTCCTTCCAGCGGAACTTCACCGAGGCCTACCGGCTGGACGGCCGATGGAATCGGTTTTTCACCGCGCCGGAAGTCTCCGGCCACGAGGAACTGCCCCTGACGGAGCAGGAACACAAGCATTTCATTCCCCGGGATCTGTACCTGCCGGAATTTGAGCCGGAAAAGGCGGCGGTGCTGCTGAAATCCGGTCCCTTGTCCGTGGCCCGACCCGGTCAGCCGCCCCGACGGAATCGGGCCCAGGAGCCAAGCCCCATCTTCAAGGCCTATGCCCAGCGGGAGCTGGACTTCAATGTGCTGGACGAGATTCAGAACCTAACCGCGGGGCCGGAAACCGGCTTCGGCGGCGATGCGTCGGATTTCACCGTCCCGGCCATGACCTATCAGGACGCTGCTCTCTCCCACGAAATGACCGGCTTTTTCGATCTGGATGTGGAAGCGGCGGCGGACACGGAGGCGTACCTGCTGTTTGACGAAATCTACAACGGGGAAACCGTTAACGACTATCGCTACGGCTGCTCCAACAGCGTCAAGCTGGTGGTGGCCCCGGGCCGGTATCACCTGATGACTATCGAGCCGTACGCGTGGAAGTACCTGCGGGTGCTGTGCAGGAAGGGCGCCCTCCGGATCCGGAATCTGGGGCTGCGCCGGGTGGGCTTCCCGGACCGGGTGAAGCACATGACCTTTGCCGACGGAGATCTGCAGAAAATCTACGACGCGGCGGTGGAAACCTTCCGCCAGAATACCTATGACATTTACATGGACTGCCCCTCCCGGGAGCGGGCGGGCTGGCTTTGCGACAGCTTCTTCACCAGCCGGACGGAGCATTTTCTCACGGGAAAAAGCGAGGTGGAGAAGGCCTTCCTGTCCAATTTCGTGGACGCCACGGTATTTCCCGGGGTAGAACCGGGGATGCTGCCCATGTGCTATCCGTCGGACCATACGGACCGTAAATTTATCCCCAACTGGGCCATGTGGTTCGTGGTGGAGCTGGAGGAATATCTGGACCGCACCGGGGACCGGGACCTCATCGACCGGGCCCGGGACAAGGTGGAGGCGCTGATGGCCTTCTTCCGCCGGTACGAAAACGGCGACGGGCTGCTGGAGAAGCTGCCCAGCTGGGTGTTTGTGGAGTGGTCCCGGTCCAACGATCTGGTGCAGGACGTGAATTACCCCAGCAATATGCTCTACGCGCTGGTGAAGCGGGCGGTGTCCCGGCTCTACGGCGACAAGGCACTGGCGGCGGAGGCCGACGCGCTGGCCCGGCACATCCGGGAGAAAACAAAGGTCGGGGTCTTCTACTGCGACAATTCCCTCCGGCAGGCGGACGGTACCCTGGCGCTGTCCGGGGAATGCACGGAGTCCTGCCAGTATTATGCCTTCTTCACCGGGGTGGCCACACCGGAGCAGGATCTGGAGCTTTGGAAAATTCTGACAACCAAGTTCGGCCCCCAGCGCAAGCAGGATAACGCTTATCCGGACATTGCCTTCTCCAATGCCTTTATCGGCAACTACCTGCGTCTGGAGCTGCTGCGGCGCTACGGCCTGACGGACCGGCTGCGGGAGGAGATCCGGGGGTATTTCCTGTATATGGCGGAGAAAACCGGCACCCTGTGGGAAAACGACACGGACGTGGCCAGCTGCAACCACGGCTTCGCCTCCTACACGGCGGCCCTGCTGGCGGCCTGCGCACCGGAAGCGTAATTTCTATCAAAAATCCCGGAAGAAGCGGATTTTCCGTTTCTTCCGGGAACTTTTTTGTATTATCGGGCAAAATGGATGGCCAGCTCGGTGTGCCACGCATCGCCGGGGGCGAGAATCTCCGCGGCGGGCTTGTCGCGCCAGTCGGTAGAAGCGTCCTCCGGGGTGGGAATGGTGTGCCACGGCTCAATGCACAGAAAACGGGGCTTTTCACTGCGGCCCTCGGTCCACAGCAGCGTATAGGGAAATCCGGCGATGTCGCAGGTGACGCGGCGACCGGTATCCTTCTCCCACAGGCTGACCTGCTCGGAGGCCAGATTCACCATGCAGTGGCTGGGGCCTTTGAACAGCGTCCTATCCAGCGGCAGGCTGCGGATGTTCCGGCCGAGACCGTAGAGCGTATTGACCTGAGTGCCGCGCCGGCCCATGGCAATGCAAAGGGGGGATTCCAGCCGGGAGAAGCGGATTTCGTAGTCGTCCGCCGTGTGCCGGTCGTCAAAGGGCACGGCAAAGCCGGGGTGGAACCCGAAGCCGAAGGGCATTTCTTCCTCGTCCCGATTTTCAATGGTGACGCTGTGGCGTACCGTGTCGCCGGTGAGGGTGTAGGTGGTTTCCAGCCGGAAATGATACGGCCAGCGGGCGTAGGTTTCCGGGGTGTCGGTGATTTCCAGCCGGACGAAATGACCGCCGTGGGCGAGCACCCGATGCTCCAGCGGCTGGGCAAAGCCGTGGAAGCCGGATTCGTACTTCTGCCCTTTGGCAACATAGTACCCGTCTTTTACCGGGCCGCAGTGGGGAAAGAGAATCGGTGCGTGATAATCCCAGTAATCCGGGTCGGCAGACCACATATGCTCCACGCCGTCGCACTTGCGGACGACGCTTTTCAGCTGCCCGCCCCAGGTGGTGACGGTGACGCGAAGCAGATCGTTTTCCAGTGTGAGTTCCATAGTCGTTTCCTCCTGTCAGGCGGCCAGCGCCTTCACGGCAAAGTATAGCAGCACGACGATGCCCAACGCGATCCGGTAAATGCCGAAGGCGGAGAAGCTGTGCTTGCGGACGTAGTTCATCAGTTTGCGGATGACCACCAGACTCACCAGGAAGCTCACCAGGCAGCCGATGATCAGCACGCCGATTTCCGTGCCGGTGGCGCCCACGCCGGACTTGAGGAACTTGAGCAGCTTGATGCCCGAGGCGCCCACCATGGTGGGGATGGCCATGAAGAAGGAGAATTCGGAGGCCGCCGCCCGGGACGCGCCCACGATGATGCCGCCCAGAATGGTGGAGCCGGACCGGGAGGTGCCGGGAATCAGGCTCAGGCACTGGAACGCGCCGATGAGCAGGGCGGTTTTGTAGTCGATTTCATAGACGTTCTTGATTTTCGGCGCGTGGCCCTGATGCTTCCGCTCCACATAGATGAAGGCAAAGCCGTAGAGGATCAGCATCAGCGCCACCACCACGGCGGTGTGGAGATGGGCCTCCATCCAGTCGTCCAGCAGAACGCCTACGATGCCGGAGGGCAGAATGGCCACGATGACCTTGGCCCACAGCTGCCAGGTGCGCTGCTTCTGCCGGGCATCCTTTTTCGGGGAGAAGGGGTTGAGCTTGTGGAAAAACAGCACGATCACCGCCAGAATGGCGCCGAGCTGGATGACCACGTCGAACATTTTCAGGAATTCATCGGACATTTTCAGGTTGATGAATTCGTTGAGCAGGATCAGGTGGCCGGTGGAGGAGATGGGGAGCCATTCGGTGACGCCCTCCACAATGCCGAAGAGGATGGCCTTCAGAAATTCCAGAATCATGGTAATCACTCCTATACTTGGTATGATTTTTCGGACGGTTACGTTCTGACGGACGCACTTCCGCCGGAACGCAGAAGAAAGTATCTCGCTCTGCGAATACTGGCATTATACCGCCAAAACCGCCGGTTTGCAAGCAAATTCTCCCCGTTCACAAATTGCCGCTGAACTCTTTACAATTTGTTCACTCCCGTCGGCCAAAACGGACTATAATGGTTAAAAAGAAAAGAATTCGGATTAGGAGGATCCTTCTCATGGCAACGTCTGTTCTGGTTGTGGAGGACGACCGCAATATTGCGGATCTGCTCCAGATGTATTTGGAAAAAGAGGGCTACGCCGTCACCGTCGCCGGGGACGGCGGCCAGGGCCTGAATAAATTCCGGGCCATCAAGCCCGACCTGGTGCTGCTGGACGTGATGATGCCCGTCATGGACGGCTGGAGCGTCTGTAAGGCCATCCGGGCCGAGTCCCAGACTCCCGTCATTATGCTCACCGCCAAGGGCGAAACCGACGACAAGGTCACCGGCCTGAAGGCCGGCGCCGACGATTACATCACCAAGCCCTTTGAGATGAAGGAGGTGCTGGCCCGGATCGAGGCGGTGCTGCGGCGGTCCAACGGCGCGGCGCCGGAGAAAAAGGCCCGGCGGCTGGTGTTCGACAAGCTGGTCATCGACATGGACGCCTTCGAGCTGACGGTCAACGGCAAGAAAATCGACACGCCTCCCAAGGAGATGGAGCTGCTTTACTATCTGGCCTCCTCCCCCAACCGGGTGTACACCCGCAATCAGCTGCTGGACGAGGTGTGGGGCTTCGACTACTTCGGCGACTCCCGGACGGTGGACGTCCATGTCAAGCGCCTGCGGGAAAAGCTGGAGGGCGTCTCCGACCAGTGGAGCCTGAAGACCGTCTGGGGCGTGGGGTATAAATTCGAGGTCACCGGCGCATGAAAACCGTCTTCAGCCGCCTGTTTACCACGGCGCTGCTGCTTCTGTTGATGGCGCTGCTGCTCATCGGCTCGTCCTTCCGGCTGCTGGTCCGCAATTACCTTGTGGATAACGCGGTGGAAAAGCTCCGGAAGGACGCCGCTGTGGTGTCGGATCTGGCGGCGGCGTACTATTCCGACAATACCACCTCCGTCATGTATTTTCTGATGAATCTGGACGTGGCCTCCAAGGTTTCCGGCGCCGACGCCGTGATCTGCAACGCCGCAGGCCGGATCGTCCTGTGCTCCGACTCCCCCTCCGGCTGCTCCCATCAGGGAATGCAGGTGGACGAGAGCTACGTCAAGCGGGTCATCGAGAACGGCTCCGCCGTGGATACCGGCGTTTTTCAGAACCTTTACGAGGATAACCGCTATGTGGTGGCGGTGCCGATCCTCAGCGGCGACGATCAGACCGCCGTGGGCATCGTCATCGTCTCCACCCCCATTGCTTCCACCACGGCGGTGATGGGGAAAATCTCCGATATCTATGTATTCGTGTCGCTGCTGGTGGTGGTGCTGTGCGGCGTGCTGATGAGCGTGTTTGCAAAGCGCCAGAGCGCGCCGCTGCTGGCCATGTCCAAAGCCGCCAGCGATTTCGGCCACGGCAATCTCAACGCCCGGGTGAAAACCGACGGCAAAAACACCCGGGAGGTGGAGGAACTGGCGCTGGCCTTCAACAATATGGCCTCCTCCCTGCAAAAAAGCGAGTATCAGCGGCAGGAATTCGTCACCAACGTGTCCCACGAGTTGAAAACGCCCATGACCACCATTTCCGGCTATGTGGACGGCATTCTCGACGGCACCATCCCCTCGGAAAAGGCCAACTATTACCTTCAGCTCGTCTCCGACGAGTCCAAGCGGCTCAACCGGCTGGTCCGGAGTATGCTGGATATTTCCCGGCTTCAGGATCAGGGCGGCATCCGCGAGGAGCAGAAAACCCGGTTCGATCTGGAGGAATGCGCCGGGCAGGTGCTTATTACCTTTGAGCAGAAGATCAACGACAAGCACCTGAACGTCCAGGTGGATATGCCGGAGCACCCGGTGTACACCCGGGCCAACGAGGACTATATCACCCAGGTGGTGTATAACCTGCTGGACAACGCCATTAAGTTCTCCCCCGACGGCGGCGAACTGGGGCTGACCGTCCGGGAGGGCGGCAGCAAGGCCTATGTGTCCGTGTCCAACGAGGGCGAGACCATCCCGCCGGAGGAGCTGCCGCTGGTGTTTGAGCGGTTCCACAAAATCGACAAGAGCCGCTCCGTCAACCGGGACAGCTGGGGGCTGGGTCTGTATATCGTCAAAACCATCATCGGCAGCCACGGCGAGGACATTTCCGTCACCAGCCGGGACGGGAAAACCACCTTTACCTTCACCATGCCGCTGGTGTGCTGACCCCTAATTTCTATGTGAGGCATTACGATGGAAGAACACAGCAATCATCCCTATGATCCGGACTTTTACGAAACCGGCTCTACCTGCCCGCCGAAAAACCACGGCGGCGCCGTGGCGCTGCTGCTGGCGGCGGCCATTTTGCTGGGCAGCGTGGCCACGGCGGTGGGTGCCTGGAATCTGACGGCGGAGCGGAAAAAGCCCGCGTCGGAGGATAAGTCGGAAACGCTGGCCGTCCGTGCCTCCGATGCGGCGACGGAGGCGCCGACGGCTACCTACGGCCAGTCCTCCGCCGAAGCATACCACTCCGATACCACCCTGAAGCTGGACAGCTCCCCCGCGTCGGTGGAAAACGTGCCCCAGGAGGGCGGGCTGTCCCTGCAGGAGATTTATAAGAAGATCATCGGCTCGGTGGTGTCCATCACCAACGTCAGCACCGCCGGGCAGAGCACCGGCACCGGCGTGATTTTCTCCTCCGACGGCTATATCGTCACCAACGAGCATGTGGTGGACGGGGCGCAGGTCATCGAGGTGCTGATGCCCGACGACACCGTGCTCACCGCCGAGCTGGTGGGCAGCGACGCCGTGTCCGATCTGGCGGTGCTCCATGTGGCGGGGGAAAATCTCACCGCCGCCGAGTTCGGCGATTCCGACGCGCTGCGGGTGGGCGACAGTGTGGCCGCCGTGGGCGATCCGCTGGGCACCGCCCTGCGGGGCACCATGACGGACGGCATCGTGTCGGCCATCAACCGGGACATTACCGTCAGCGGCCGGACCGTGACGCTGATCCAGACCAACGCGGCCCTGAACAGCGGCAATTCCGGCGGCCCGCTGCTCAACTGCTACGGCCAGGTGATCGGCATCAACACCATGAAAATCGGCGACAACGTCACCGCCTCCGGCGTGGAGGGGCTGGGCTTCGCCATTCCCAGCACCACCGTCAAGGAGATCGTGGACCAGCTCATTTCCCAGGGCTATGTGTCCGGCCGGGCGTCGCTGGGTATCACCGGCGAGCGGGTGTCGCTGTTTTATCAGCACTACTACGGAATGCCCGCCGGGCTGTATATCACCGCCGTGGCCTCGGACAGCGTGGCCGACCAGGCAGGCATTGCCGCCGGGGACGTGCTGGTGAGCGTCGGCAGCACCCGGATTACCAGCCAGAGCGCCCTGAATACTGCCCTGTACGCCTACAGCGCCGGTGATACGGTGGAGGCGTCGGTTTACCGCGGCGGGCGGCTGTATACGCTGGAGCTGACGCTGGAGGAAGCCACGGGAAGCGGCGAATAAGAAAAAGCGAGGTAACATACAATGGAACTTGTTTACAAGGAATCCTTCCGGGTTTCCGCCAGCGATGTGGACCGGTTCGGACGGCTCCGTCCCTCCCGGCTGCTGTGCTTTGCCCAGGAGGTGGCGGGGACCCATTTTAACCGGCTCCATGTGAGCCTGACGACCCGGGACCAGCGGGAGCTGTTCTGGGCCATTACCCGGCACCGGGTCCAGATCACCCGCCTGCCCCGGGAGGGGGAGACGATTTCCGTGGAGACTTGGCCCCTGCCCAACACCCGGGTGGCCTATCCCCGCTCCACGGTGGCCTACGACGAGAAGGGCCGGGAGCTGTTCCGGTCCATCAGCCTGTGGGTTCTGATGGATCGGGAGAGCCGGAGCCTGATTGTGCCGGACAAGAGCGGTATTGCCGTCCGGGGCGTGGTCCGGGGCAACGAGCTGGCGGTGCCGAACAATCTGCTGCCTGCGGTGCTTAGCCACCATGACGCCCACACGGTCCGGTTCTCCGAGCTGGACGTCAACGGCCACGCCAACAACACCCGGTACCTGGACTGGATCGAGGACCTGCTGCCCAGCGCCTTCCATGAGACCCATCCCATGAAGGAGCTGACCATCTGCTACCTGTCCGAGGCCCGGGAGGGCCAGCATCTGGACCTGGCCTGGGAGCTGCAGGACGGCCCCTGCGTCCGGGTGGACGCCCACCGGGAAAAGAGCGAGGACGCCGCCGGGAAAGAACGGGTGTTTTCCGCCCGGGTGGTGTACGATACGGATGTTCTGTAAACCGGCGGTTTTCCACAGCGTCGTGGAGTTCTGACCGGCAATCCCCAAAACCCCTTGCAAATCGTGGATTTGCAAGGGGTTTTTCACAGACTGGCTGTGGAAAAAGCTGTGGACAATGTGGATAACTTCTGCGGAAAACTGTGGAAAAGGCGAAACCGGTTCGATTATGTCAACGCCCGCTTCTATGCCCACGGATTTCCGGTTGACCGCCCCCGGCCGTTATGGTATACTAACAGCCTAAGGAGTGAGATAATGACTGCTTTCCTCAAGCGCTGCCGGCATCTGGCCTGGCTGCTGCTGTTTCCCCTGCTGACCGGGGGATATTTTCTGATTTCCCACCTGAATCTGCCCTACCACATCATCCACGTTCCGCTGGACGACCGGATTCCCTTCCTGCCGGTGTTCGCGGTGCCCTATGTGCTGTGGTATCTGTATATTTCCCTGCCCATGGCGGCCGTCGGCCTGCACGATGCGGCGGCCTTCCGGCAGCAGGCCCGGCGGCTGTTTTCCGGCTGGGCCGTGGGGCTTGTGTGCTTCCTGGTTTATCCCAGCGCCATCGACTTCCGCCCGTCGGCGGAGGGGCCGGGGGCGCTGCTGTGGCTGTGCCGCTGGCTGTACGGCCGGGACCTGCCCCGGAATGTGCTGCCCAGCCTCCACTGCTACGGCGCGCTGGTCACCCACCTGTCCCTGCGCCGCCGCCCGCTGCTGCGGAAGCATCTGCCGCTGCGTCTCGGCTCGGCGGTGCTGGCTGGGCTGATCTGCCTATCTACGGTGCTTATCCGCCAGCATTCGGTGGTGGATCTGGCGGCGGGATGCCTGCTGGCGGTGCTGACCCATGTCTTCTGGACGGAAAGAGAGAATCATCATGATCGTAGAGCCGTTTAACGCCGCGTTTTTCTGCCTGCTGGCTGCCGCCGGGCTGGCCGCGGGGATTTTGTGGGCGCTGCTGCGCCGCCGGACGGAGAAAACCCGCCGCCGGGTGCTGGTGGCGATCTGCTGCTGCAATATTGTCCTGTTTTTCGTGTACAAGGGCTTTTTGTCGGTGGACCGGCAGTTTCTGACCCTGTCCGGCATCGACCGGTTCAATTGGTGGAACGAGCTGCCGCTGCAGCTTTGCAACATCAATATGTTCCTGATTCCCCTGGGCGTGCTGACGAAAAAGCGGCCCATTCTGGGCTTTTCCTTCTTCATCGCGCCGCTGGGGGCGCTGCTGGCGCTGCTGTTTCCGGAGCTGCCCTTCCGGGGGTATCCGCTGGCGCTGCCCCGGATGTTCGGGTTTTATGTAACCCACCTGACGCTGGTGGTGACGGGCCTGAGTCTGGCGGCGCTGGGGTTTTACCGGCCCCGCTACCGGGATATTCCCGGCATTCTGGGGGCCTTTGTGCTGCTGGTCACCGGCGCCCACCTGCTCAACACGGTGCTGCGGCTGACGGTTTGCCATTACGCCAACTATTTTTTCACCTACGGCGCGGCGGTCAGCGCCCTGAAGGTCATGTGGCGGCTGATTCCGGTGCCGCTGCTCTATGAGCTGCCTGCACTGGTGATTCTGCCGGTCTATATGGCGCTGGTGACGGCGCTGATGCAGCTTGGACGGCGGAAGACCGGGGCATTTCCCGGGAAATAGTTGTCGGAAAATCCCTTCGGGCTTTTCCGACAAAAGGATTGCAGTCCGCTGCGCGCACTTCGTCGCAGTACCTGTCACAATGTTCCGTTTTCCGCAAGATGTATTTTTCCCGACGTACATGCCGCCGGGAAAAATGATCTGATCGCTTCGTCGCCTGCGGGCGACGAACTCTGCGAGGCTTTTTTGACGCACTGAAATGGCCCGGGAACTTGTGTTCCCGGGCCGATTTGCGTGGATCAGTTGCCGATGACGCTCTGAACGTGGCGCTTGAGGGCGTCGAAGGATTCCTCGCTGATGTCGTGCTCCATTTTGCAGGCATCCTCGGCGGCCACCTTGGGGTCCACCCCCAGCCGGACCAGAAAGTCCGTCAGCAGCGTGTGCCGCTCGTAGATCATGGAGGCCACATGGAGGCCCGACGGCGTCAGGGTGAGGAAGCCGTCCTTGTCCACCAGCAGATAGCCGCCCTCCTTGAGCAGGCCCACCGCCCGGCTGACGCTGGGCTTGGAGAAATTCATGTATTCCGCCACGTCCAGCGACCGGACCGCGCCGGTTTTCTGAGACAAAATATAAATCGTTTCCAGATACATTTCTCCGGATTCCTGCAGCCGCATAGGGGACGCCTCCTTGCCAGGCATGGGATTTGCCTGCTAATGGATCTATTATAACAGCTTTCCGGTAAAAAGCAAGAAAAAGCAGCCGAAAAAATCAGGCCCCGTGCAGCGCCTTCTCGGGTACCGCATGGGGCCTTCGTTTTTTTACTTCACCGGATTGGTGGAGCGGAGGGTCACGTCGTGGTAGCCGCCCTCCACGATGGAGGTGGCGGACACCAGCGTCATCTTCGCGTCCTTCTGCAGGGTGGGGATGGTGGTCATGCCGCAGTTGCACATGGTGGACTTGACCTTGTACAGGCTGGCCTCCACGTTGTCGTGGAGGGAACCGGCGTAGGTGACGTAGGAGTCCACGCCTTCCTCAAAGCTCAGCTTGGCGGCGCCGCCCAGATCGTAGCGCTGCCAGTTCCGGGCACGGTTGGAGCCTTCGCCCCAGTATTCCTTCATATAGGCGCCGTTTACCATGACCTTCGGCGTGGGGGACTCGTCGAACCGGGCGAAATACCGGCCCAGCATCAGGAAATCTGCGCCCATGGCCAGCGCCAGCGTCATGTGGTAGTCGTGGACGATGCCGCCGTCGGAGCAGATGGGCACATAGATGCCGGTTTCCCGGAAGTACTCGTCCCGGGCGGCCGCCACCTCGATCAGCGCGGTGGCCTGGCCCCGGCCGATGCCCTTGGTTTCCCGGGTGATGCAGATGGAGCCGCCGCCGATGCCGACCTTGACGAAATCCGCCCCGGCCTTGGCCAGGAACAGGAAGCCGTCCCGGTCCACCACGTTGCCGGCGCCGATCTTCACCCGGTCGCCGTAGGTCTTGCGGACCCAGCCGATGGTATTCTTCTGCCAGCAGGTGTAGCCCTCGGAGGAGTCGATGCACAGTACGTCGGCGCCGGCCTCCAGCAGAGCGGGAATCCGGGTGGCGTAGTCCCGGGTGTTGATGCCCGCGCCCACCAGATAGCGTTTCTTGTCGTCCAGCAGCTCCAGCGGGTTTTCCTTGTGGGAGGCGTAGTCCTTCCGGAAGACGAAATACATCAGATGATCGTTTTCGTCCACGATGGGCAGGGCGTTGAGCTTGTGGTCCCAGATGATGTCGTTGGCTTCCTTCAGGGAGGTTTCGGCGGAGCCGACGATGAGGGAAGCCCGGGGGGTCATGAAGCAGGCCACCTTTTCATTGGGGTCCATCCGGGAAACCCGGTAGTCCCGGCTGGTGACCAGGCCCAGCAGCTTGCCGGTGGCGGTGCCGTCGTCGGTGATGGCCACGGTGGAGAAGCCGTTGCGGGCCTTCAGAGCCAGCACGTCGGAGAGGGTGTGCTCCGGCGTCAGGTTGGAGGCGGACACCACGAAGCCTGCCTTGTGATTCTTCACCCGGGAGACCATGGCCGCCTGGGATTCGATGCTCTGGGAGCCGTAGATGAAACTCAGGCCGCCCTCTTTGGCCAGCGCGATGGCCAGCGTGTCGTTGGAGACGGACTGCATAATGGCAGACGTCAGAGGAATATTCAGCGTGATTGCGGGCTCCTCCTTGCCCTTGCGGAACCGGGTCAGCGGCGTGCGAAGGGAGACGTTGGCGGGAATGCAGTCTTCGGACGTGTAGCCGGGGATCAGCAGGTATTCGCTGAAGGTGTGACTGGGTTCCGGATAATAGTAAGCCATCGGTTGAACCTCCTGAAATAGATCTTTTTATAACATTATATTATACAGCATGGTTATCGCCCTTGTCAAGGAATTCCTTGGTGGCCCGGCCGTTGGGGTCCAGCCGCTTGAAGTTGCCCATGACCTCGTTGACCTGGGACATGACGGCGAAGGTGTGGGGGAATTCCTGCACGATCCTCGCCAACGCGCTCATCTGGCCCTTGTTGACGATGCACACGAGAATGTGGGTCTTGTGGCCCAGATACATGCCCGTGGCGGGCACCAGCGTGGCGCTGTGGTGGAGCCGGTTGATGATGGCGTCGGAGATTTCCTCGGGGTAGTCGGTGATGATTTCAAAGCGGATGGCGCTGCGGCCGCTTTTCTGCATCCGGTCGGACACGGTGCTGGACATGAAGGAATAGAGGATGCACAGAATCACCGGCTCCATCTGGAAGCCGTAGACGAAATAGCTGCTGATGGCCACCGCTGCGTTGATCAGGAAGGTGATGACGAAGAAATTCTGCTCCGGATGGTACTTGTGAATCACCGCCGCCACGAAATCCATGCCGCCGCTGCAGGAGGAGTAGCGCACCAGCAGCGAGAAGCAGCCGCCGTTGATGACGCCCGCCACCAGCGGCCCCAGAATGGTGCTGGTGCCGTTTTCGGTTTCGTAGGCGAAGCGGCTTAAGTCCAGCCGGTCCAGCAGCAGCAGAAACAGCGAGAAGGACACCACATACAGCAGCCCCCGGAAGGCCACCGACCGGCCCACCTTCCACAGCGCCCACAGCGCCAGCGGCACGTTGATAATCAGGCTCAGATAGCCCACGCTGATGCCGGAGACGTACTGGATCATGGTGCAGATGCCGTTGAGCCCCGACGGCGCGAACTTGTTGGGGAATACGAACAGCTTGTAGCTCAGCGCGCAGATCAGCGCCACCCCCACGATCATCAGATAGGTCAGCCCTTTGCGAAACAGTCTTTCCTTACCCATTTTCTCACCCGTTATCGATAAAAAATATGGAGTTTCTCCGCAGTGCCACCATTTTAGCACAGCCGCCGCGCCGGGTCAACCCCCGACAATCGTTTGAAAAAAGGAATTGCAATTTGCGGAAAAAGATGGTATTCTAGGGGCACATTTTTTGACAGGGGGAATTTCACCATGAAAGACCTGCGTTATCTCACCGATTCCTACGGCGAAAAAATCGCCCGGATTAAGGCCATCGGCGCGCCGCTGAATTTCCTGTTCATCACCGACCAGCACAACCGGCTCAACGCCCTGACGGCGGAGCCGGAGGGGCGGCCCTTCGAGCTGGCGGCGGACGCCATCGACTCCATGCACGACCTGCTGGCCCGGTGCCCGGAGATTTCCTTCGTGGTCAGCGGCGGAGACATCGGCTGCGACTACAACCCCGACCCGGCAAAATTCCGCGCCTCCCTCCACGAGGTGATGGATGCCCTGTACCGGCTGCCCGTGCCGGTCCACTGCTGCGTGGGCAACCACGACGACGGCCTGGGCAACGCGCTGGACCACGGCTGGGACACGGTGAAGGCCGCGATTCTGCCGGAGGAAATGCACGCGCTGTGCATGAAGTTTAACCCCACGGCGGAAAACTATTACTATCAGGATATCGACACCGCCGCAGGCGGCTGGCGGATGATCTTCCTGAACACCAGCGACAAGCCCTATTTCCTGGAAAACGGCGGCTATACCCTGGGCTGGGTGTCGGAAATCTCTCCGAAGCAGGTGGCGTGGCTGAAAAATGAGGCGCTGAAAACCGACCGGAGCATCGTGGTGTTCAGCCATCAGCCCCTCCGCAACGCCGGGGTGTTCGGCACGGCCAATCCCCCCACCGATCTTGCCACCTTTGAGGACCTGCGGGGCGGGTCGGAGGTTTACGACGCCATCAAGCGGTGCCATAACGTGAAGCTGTGCATTGCGGGCCATGTGCATTACGACAATCTGGTCTATGACGGCGGCCTGGTGTCCGTCACCAGCCAGTCCTCCTTCGCCGCCCCCTGGACCCCCAGCTGCCCGGAGCGGGTGTTCGGCACCCCCAGCGAAACGGCCTTCGACGTGTTCTCCATCCGGGACGACGCCCTGTTCATCACCCGGTTCGGCGCCGGAGAGGACCGCCGGGCCATGCTCCTGCGGGTGGGCAACCACGCGCCGTGGTAACCGTTGACAAAGCGGCCCGGGCCGTGATAGAATAAACAACGGCAGCGGCGTGCAGCCGCTGCCGGTTCCTGCGGGCATGGTGGAATTGGTAGACTCGGTGGATTTAGGTTCCACTGCCAACGGCGTGCAGGTTCGAGTCCTGTTGCCCGCACCAAATAAGTCCGATAGCTTTGATACGATGCTATCGGGCTTTTTATTGAAATAAGCTCGATAATCTGATACAATCAATTAGACAAATCGGGATTTACGGAGGAATTAAGATGGTACTTGAAACGGATAGACTCATTTTAAGAGAATATGTTATAGAGGACTTTGATGCACTTTTTGAGATAGTCTCTGATATAGAAACTATGCAACATTATCCGGCACCTTTTGATGAAGATAAAACAAGAAGTTGGATCCAGTGGAATTTGGATAATTATAAAAAGTATGGTTTTGGGCTTTGGGCAGTTGTGTTGAAAGAAACGGGAGAATTTATTGGAGATTGTGGTATTACTATACAGGATATTGACGGAGAAATGCTTCCGGAAATAGGTTATCATATTCATAAAAAATATTGGAGAAAAGGCTTTGCTAAAGAAGCTGCTGGAGCAGTACGAGATTGGGTATTTCTTAATACGCAATACGATATAATTTATTCGTATATGAAATACACTAACATAGGCTCTTATTCTACTGCCATTGCAAATGGAATGAAAAAAGTAAAGGAATATCAAGATCCTAAAAATACGATTTCTTATGCCTATGCTATTACAAGAGAAGAATGGGAAAAAATGAAAGAAAACTGAGTTGATTTTGATAATATTAAGAGCCAACTTCCGGTATGCCGAACGTTCATGCCGGCGCCCATGGTCCCTCCCGGCACGACTATCGCAGTACAAATAATGTGCAAAGTCAAGGACTTTCTGACACAAAACGCGCAAAGCCACGGTCGGCTTTGCGCGTTTTTGCCTGTTAAAATCCCTTCCGGTCAGCCGTTTTCCGGCCACAGGCCGTCGGGGTACTTCCCTTCCGCCGTCATGGCCCGGATGGCCTCCACCACCTGGACCTTGTCGGCGGCGTAGGTCACGCCGTACCACTTGTCCTCGGAGCGGAGAACCTTCACTGCCGCCTTGTTTTCCGCCAGCAGCTGGCCGACAATCATGGGCAGGTAGCACTCGGCCTTCAGCGGGTTGGCCGGGACCTCGTCGCGCATGAATACGGCGAACCGGTCCTTCAGCTCCCGGAGCATACTGGGGGTAAAGCCCCACATATTCATGGAAACCAGCGTGTCGCCGGGCAGGTCCGTCCAGGTTTCCCCGTCCTCGGTGAAATGAATGCCGCCGTCGTACCGCTCGATCCGGGTCCGTTCCACCACGGAGCGCAGCAGCCCGTCGCTTCCGGCGGTGCAGATGCCCCGGGAAACGCTGCCGTTGTCCGTCACCGTGTTGCGCAGCAGGTAGCCCACCATGCAGTCGTCATAGAGTGCCCCGTCCCGGGCCTTCGACAGCGTGTCGTACAGCACCCGGTAGGCGGATTTTCCGTAATAATCGTCGGAGTTGATCACCGCGAAGGGGGCGCTGCCGATGGCTCCGGCGGCGCACAGCACCGCGTGGGTGGTGCCCCAGGGCTTCACCCGGCCTGCCGGCACGGAGAAGCCTGCCGGAATTTCATCCAGCTCCTGATATGCGTAGCGGATCTCCATGGGGCAGCGGCGCAGACGGGGCGCAACGTGCTCCATAAATTCCTTTTCGATTGCTTTTTTAATGATAATGACGGCGGTGTCGAATCCCGCCTCGTGGGCATCGTAGAGCGAGTAGTCCAAAATGGCTTCGCCGTGGCTGCCCACG
Source organism: uncultured Eubacteriales bacterium (assembly GCA_905205195.1). GTDB lineage: Bacteria > Bacillota > Clostridia > Oscillospirales > Oscillospiraceae > Faecousia. The sequence continues at coordinate 32,342 of CAJLCS010000003.1, read as the reverse complement.
GGATCAATCTGCTTCAGGCCGCCGTAACGGCTGCCCATACCCGCAGCCATGACCACCAGAACCGGCTTTTCTGCCATGCCGCAACCTCCTTGTTATTGGAATGATTTCATTATACCGCAAAGAATCGTGTAAAGCAAGGTCTGAAAAGGAAACATTCCTTAAGAATTGCTTTTTTCTCCCGTTTTGACGAGAGAAATGGGATTTTTTGCGGAAAATTTAACAGGCAGGCGTCGATTTTTGCCAAATCCGCGCCTGCCGGTACCGTTTCAGATACAAAGCTGCGCCGGGAGCGTCACCGACTGACCGGAAATCTGCCCCCAGTCAAACACCCGGGCCAGCTCCGCCGCCGAGGCGGGCTCCGGCCGGTCCAGAATGCCCGCCGCCGCCGCCAGATACCCCAGAAGCGCCTCCGGCGTGCAGTTCTGCCGCAGGGCGCCCAGATCCAGATCCCCGTCCCGCTTGCTCAGGCGGCGGCCGTCCGGGGCCAGCAGCATGGGCACATGGGCGTAGTCCGGATGGGGGAAACCGAACAGCTCCTGCAAATACATCTGCCGGGGGGCGGAGCTGAGCAGGTCCTCTCCCCGGACCACCTCCGTCACACCGGCCTCGCCGTCGTCCACGGTGACGGCCAGCTGGTACACATACACCCCGTCGGCCCGGCGGACCACCATGTCGCCGCAGTCCGTGGCCAGATTCATCCGGAAGGTGCCCTGCACCCGGTCCTCCACCGTCCACACCCGGTCCGGCACCCGGACCCGCCAGGCAGGCGGCCGGGAAAAGGCGGCTTTTTGGGCCTCCGTCAGATTCCGACAGGTGCCGGGGTAGACGTAGGTGCCGTCGCTTAAATGGGGGGCGTTGACGCCGTGAAGCAGGCTGCGGGTGCAGTAGCAGGGGTACAGCAGCCCCATGTCCCGCAGCCGGTCAAAGTACCGGTCGTACACCGGTCCCCGGGTGCTCTGGGCCGGGGTTTCCCGGTCCCAGGTCAGCCCCAGCCACCGCAGGTCCTCCCGCAGCAGCCGGGCGTTTTCCCCGGAGGTCCGCTGGGTGTCCAGATCCTCCATCCGCAGCACCAGCTCCCCGCCCCGGGATTTCACCGACAGCCAGGCCAGCATGGCGGAAAACACGTTGCCCAGATGCATCCGGCCGGAGGGCGTGGGGGCAAACCGCCCCACCGGCGTCCGGTCCGTCACAGAATCCCCCGGAGCCGCAGCACCCAGAAGGCTATCAGCACCACGATGCACACCGTCATGATGACGGCCAGCGCCACCAGCGGGCCGTTGGAGCGCCGGGGCGTGTCGTCCAGCAGGTCGTCGCTGATGTCCTCCGGGTCCTCATCGGTCCGGTCGGCGTTGTAGGCTCGGCCCTGAGGCATGGGCCGCACCGGCCGGAATACCCGGGTCTGATCCGGATCCTCGGGCCAGTCCGCCTCCGCGTCGAAGTCATAGGGGGCGCTGCCGTCCTCCGGTTCGGGGTCGGCAGGCGTTTCGTCCTCGGCCAGAAGCTCCTCCTCCAGCCGCTCCAATTCCTCTTTCGTATCCTTGAACATGGCAGTCCCTCCTATCCATATTGATTGTACAACGGATGGCAGATGCTGTAAACCCCGCCCTCAGTTTTTTCCGGATTTTTCAAAGCCGTTGAAGGCTTCCGGGTCGTAGGTAATCACGAGGTGGCAGGTTTTCTCCTCCGTTTCGGCCAGACCGTCGGCCACCGCCTGCCGCAGCCGGTCCTTCTGATGCTCCAGCGCGGCGGGCACCGTCATGTCGAAAATCAGCGTGCAGTCCTGTTCTCCCTGAACCATCCGGAAATCGTGGATGTGCAGCCGGGGGTCGATGTCCTTCAGAATGGCCCGGACCCGGTCCTGAAGCCGGTTCAGTTCCGGATCGTCGGTGACCACCGGGTCGTAGTGGATCACCAGATGGATGCCGTGGCTTTCCAGACACTCCCGCTCCAGCCGGTCGATGATTTCGTGGCACACCACCGGGCTTTCACGGTGGTCCATTTCCACATGGATGCTGGCAAAGCGCTGATTGGGGCCGTAATCGTGGACCATCAGGTCGTGATAGCCCAGCACATAGGGGTTTTCCTTGATTTTGTCCTCGATGAGCCGCTGTAGCTCCGGGCTGGCCGCTTCGCCCAGCAGGGGGCTGATGGTTTCCTTAGCCAGCCCCGCGCCGCTGTACAGAATGAACAGGCCCACGGCAAGACCCATCCAGCCGTCCACATGAAGTCCGGTGAACTTCTCCACCAGCGCCGCCGCCAGCACCGCGCCGGTGGTCAGCACGTCGTTGCGGCTGTCGGCGGCGGTGGCCGCCAGCGTGGTGGAGCCGACGGTCCGGCCTACGCTGCGGTTCATCAGTGCCATCCACAGCTTCACGGCCATGGAAATCACCAGCACCGCCACGGCGGCGCCGGAAAAGGCCACATCCTCCGGGTGCAGAATGCTCCCGACGGAGGTCCGGACCAACTCGAAGCCGATGACCACGATCATCGCCGCCACGGCAAGGCCCGACAGGTATTCAAACCGGGCGTGGCCGTAAGGGTGCCGGTCGTCGGCGGGCTTTTCCGCCAGCTTGAAGCCCAGAAGCGTCACCACGGAGCTGGAGGCGTCGGACAGGTTATTCAGGCCGTCGGCGGTGATGGCCACCGAGCCGGTGAGGGCGCCCACCGTCAGCTTGCCCGCGCACAGCAGCACGTTGCACAGAATGCCGATCAGCCCGGCCAGCCGTCCGGCGGCGGCCCGGACCTCCGGGCGCTCCGGGTGATCGTAGCCCGGAATCAGGCGGCGAAACAAACGTGCGGTCAATGCCAATCCCTCCCCAGAACGATCTCTACCGCCGGTAGACCGGCCATTCTACCGCGCGGGGAGATGCCCGGCAGGCGCTCTCCCAAAATTGATTTGACGCGGCGGCAAAAATCTGATATGATCGTGATATCCTTTATGGTAAAAGTTCCATTATTATAATACCTGCGGGCAATCTTGTCCAGCTTTTTTTAGGGAGTGTGCCGACCATGTCAACCTATCAGATCATCACCGATTCCGCCAGCGATTTACCCGCCGATCTCATCCGGGAGCTGGATGTCAAATGCGTCAGCCTGACGCTGAATTTTGAAGGCAAAACCTTGGGCGATTCCGTCACCGACGATATCCGCGCCCTCTACGCTGCTCTCCGGGCCGGGGAGGTGGCCACCACCGCCGCTGCCAATCCGGAGCACTGGCGGGCCGCCATCGAGCCGGTGGTGCAGGAGAGAAAGGACGTGCTGGTGCTGGCCTTCTCGTCCGGCCTGAGCACGACGTATCAGTCCGCAGTGATTGCCGCCAAGGAGCTGGAGGAGCGGTACCCCGGCCGGAAGGTCAACGTGGTGGACACCCGCTGCGCGTCGCTGGGCGAGGGACTGCTGGTGTGGTACGCCTGCAAAAAGCGGGACGAGGGACTGGATCTGGACGCCCTCACCGCCTGGGTGGAGGAGCTGAAGCCCCATCTGTGCCACTGGTTCACCGTGGACGACCTGATGTACCTGAAGCGGGGCGGCCGGGTCAGCGCCGCCACGGCGCTGGTGGGCACCATGCTGAAGATCAAGCCCGTGCTTCATACCGACGATGACGGCCACCTCATCAACATGGGCAAGGTCCGGGGCCGGAAGGCCTCCATCGAGGCGCTGGTCCAGAAGGCGCTGGAGCTGGGCCTGCCCGGCGAGAACGAAACCATGTTCATCTGCCACGGCGACTGCATCGACGACGCCCGGTACCTGGAAAAGCTGGTCCGGGAAAAGTGCGGCGTGAAAAACGTCTTTATCGGCTACACCGGCGCGGTGATCGGCTCCCATTCCGGTCCCGGCACGCTGGCGCTGTTCTTCCTCGGCACTCACCGCTGATTTTTGCAGTTTTAACGCCCGGAACGATCCGGCCTGCCGCCTGGGCGGCGCCGGCGTTTCCGGGCGCTTTTCATTTCGGCTCCGGGGGCGGCGGCACGGGGCCGGAGGTTTTGGGAATCGTGATGGTCAGCACGATCTGCCGGTCCGTCTCCCGCCGCTCGGAGACCGCCGGAATGCCGCAGCGCTGGATCCGGGCCAGAGACTGGCTCAGATTGGTGAGAAACACCCCCACGTTGGCCTTCGGCGCCTGATTTTCCTTCCGGGCCAGCAGTGCGTCGATGTACCGCTCCGTCCGGGCCACGCTCATGGCGCTCTGGGTGATGACGCCGATGGCCGCCAGCTTTTCCTCCTCCGTGGTCAGCTTCAGCAGTGCCCGGGCGTGGCGCTCGGTGAGATTGCCTGCCCGCAGGGCCTCCAGCACCCGGGGCGTATGGCGCAGCAGCCGGAGCTTGTTGGCCACGGCGCTCTGGCTTTTGCCCAGCAGCCGGGCGGCCTGCTCCTGACTCATGGACCACTGCTCCATCAGCCGGGCGATGCCCATGGCCTCCTCAATGAAATCCAGATCCTGCCGCTGGAGATTTTCCACCAGCGCCGCCATGCCGGACTCCTTTTCGTCCATGCTCATGATGATGCAGGGGATTTCCGTCAGCCCCGCCAGCTGCCCGGCCCGGAGCCGCCGCTCCCCGGCGATCAGCTCATAGGCGGTGCCCACCCGGCGCACCGCCAGCGGCTGCAGAATCCCGTGCTGGCGGATGGAATCGGCCAGCTCCTGCAAACTTTCCTCCCGGAACACCCGCCGGGGCTGGGCCGGATTGGGCCGGATGGACCGGGCCGGCAGGAACACCACCCTGCCCGTCTCCATATAGGTTTTTAGCTTCTGGCATTGCATTGCCCTTCCTCCCTTGGTAAGTGGTATCTTTCATTGTAGCGGCCGGGGGCCGGGAAACTCCGCGAATCCGGCCCGGGCGCCGCCAAACCGCACGACAGGTTCCCTGTTTCCGGCCCCCGTTGCGCCACTGTGCGAAAAAATTCCCGAAATTCTTCCATGGGGTCTTTACAACGGCGCCGCAATCGTGTATGATAACACCGAACAGAGTAGGTGCCCTGCGTGAAGTGCTGCCAAAATGGGGAGTTGTCTGGCAGACGAAGGACGTGCGTCCGCGATGGGGTCACCGCACCCGCTGTTGCATAATGGGTGGTCAGCCTCCTTTATGTAGCAACGATACTCGGTCGGGCGAATGGCCGCGGCGTATGTTTGCTGTCCATCCCCCTCGGAGTTCTATGGCAAGATGACGTTCTCCCCGTTTTTCGGTATGTGTCCGAAAAATGGGGATTTTTTCTTTGCCGCACCGAAGGGACAGGATACAGCGCCTGAGGATCGTTTGCCGGAATCATAAAGGAGGAATTTTTATGTCAACCAAAGAGAAACCCCGTACCCTTTACGCCACACCCTTCTGCCGGGCTTACTGGCGGGATGCCGTCGCAGAGCTGAAAGACACCCGGATGCTGGTCATTGCCGCGCTGATGATTGCGCTGCGTGTCGCCATGAAGTTTGCCAGCATCCCGTTGGCCCCCAACCTGCGCATCAACATCGGCGCGCCGCTGGTCAACGCCATGGGCGCCATGATTTTCGGACCGGTGATGGCGGGCCTGGCGGCCTGCGTGTCCGATACGCTGGGATGTATTCTTTTCCCACAGGGCACCTATTTCTTCCCCTATATGTTCGTGGAAGTGGCGGGAAGCGTGCTGTTTGCCCTGTTTTTCTACCGGGCAAAAATGACGGCCCGGCGGGTGATTCTGGCCCGGTTCAGCATGGATCTTCTGGTGAACATCCTGTTCAACAGTGTCATTTCCTTCTGGTACTACCGGGTCATCATGGGAAAATCCTATGCGGCCATGGTGCTCCCGGCGGTCATCAAGAACCTGTGTATGTTCCCCATTGAGGCGTTCCTGCTGGCGCTGTTTCTGTCCATCGTGGTGCCGCTGACCCACCGGCTGGGGCTGACCTACGACAATTCCGCCGGAAAGGAAAGCATGAAGTTCACCGGCAAGCAGATTGCCACGCTGGTGGTGCTGTTTGCCATCGGTGCGGGCTGCGTCACCGGCTACCTCTTCTATTATTACGACCATACCTCCGTCAGTGCCGCCTATTCCGCCTCCGAGCGATATGACCGCAACTGCGAGATGATTGACATCGTCAAGGATCAGACCGACCAGTGGGACGACACCACGCTGGTGACCACCGTCGAAAGTGCCTACCGGAAGTTCGGCAAGGGCTACACCACCTATTCCGTGGCGGTGTATCAGGTGGACGAGCAGGCGCTGGCCGATTCCGACCAGACGCTGGAGGGCCTGCGGGGAATGTCCAAATCCAAGGCTGCCGCCGCCGCCAAGGACGGCCTGATGACCCGGGTGGGCACCGTCACCGTGGTGCTGACGGACAAAACCGGCCAGGTGCAGAAATTCCTCGTCAACGGCGAAGGTTAATGCTTCATACAAGGATCCCCAGCTTCCGGTTGCGGAAGCTGGGGAAAATTCTGGTCCGGCACCTTGCGGTGCCGGACCTTCTGATTATGATGCCTGCTGCGCTTACACCAGCGCGGCGGTGATGATGGCCATCTTGTAGACCTCGTCGGCGTTGCAGCCCCGGGACAGGTCGTTGATGGGCGCGGCCAGACCCTGCAGGATGGGGCCGTAGGCCTCGAAGCCGCCCAGACGCTGGGCGATCTTGTAGCCGATGTTGCCCGCCTCAATGTTGGGGAAGATGAAGGTGTTGGCGTGGCCCGCCACCGGAGAGCCGGGGAACTTCAGCTGGCCAACCTCCGGCGCCACGGCGGCGTCGAACTGCATCTCGCCGTCGATGAGCAGGGAGGGATCCAGCTCCTTGGCCACCTGGGTGGCGTCGTGGCTCAGCTTCACCGTGCCGCCCTTGCCGGAGCCGTTGGTGGAGAAGCTCAGCATGGCAACCTTCGGCTCGATGCCGAAGACCTTGGCGGTCTTGGCGGTTTCCACGGCCACCTCGGCCAGCTTCCGGGCGGCGGAGACGGTGACGTTGCCTTCCTTGTCCACGCTGTCCTCATAGCTCAGGTTGATGGCGCAGTCGCCCATGGCCAGCTTCTCGTCGCCTCGGACCAGAATGAAGCAGGAGGACACCAGATTCGCGCCCTTCTTGGCCTTTACCAGCTGCAGGGCGGGACGGACGGTGTCGGCGGTGGAGTAGGTGGCGCCGCCCAGCAGGGAATCGGCGTAGCCCATCTTCACCAGCATGGTGCCGAAGTAGTTGCCCTTGGACAGGGCCTTGCGGCAGTCCTCTTCGCTCATCTTGCCCTTGCGAAGCTCCACCATCTTGGCCACCATCTCGTCCATGCCGGGATAGGTGGCGGGGTCCAGAATTTCCACACCCTCGATATTGTAGCCGCCCTTGGCCGCATTTTCCTTCACGGTGTCCACGTTGCCGATGAGGATCGGGGTCAGGAAGCCGCCCTTCACCAGCCGGTCGGTGGCCTCCAGGATCCGGGCGTCATGGCCCTCGGTGAAGACGATTTTGCGGGGATTCTTCTTTAACGTTTCAATCATTGCATCAAACATGATCAGATTCCTCCAGATACGGGCGCGAAGCCCAATTTTTGACTCTGTTATTATACATCATTCCTCCGTCGGACGCAACCGTTTTCCGAAAAACTTTCCGCCCCGGACCGGCGGTAAAAAAACGGTAAAAACTTCGGAGAAAATGGCAAATTACCTGTGGACATCCGGGCGGATCTATGCTAGAATGTATCTGGTGGAAGTTGGGACGAACCCGCCCTCACACTTCCCCGCAAGTGTGGCGAGAGCGGGTAAAATCGCATCTTGATCCCATGATTTTTTCCTTGCCGGCCGGAAATCACCGCATTTCCAGCCGTTTTTCCCGCACTTCAAACAATATTCATCTACGGAGGTTCAAAACAAATGGCTCAAAAAGTTCAGTTTGTTGAGACGGTTCTGCGTGACGCGAACCAGTCTCTGATCGCAACCCGGCTGCCTTACGACAAGTTCGAGCCCATGCTCGAAACCATCGATAAGGCCGGCTACTACGCAGCCGAGTGCTGGGGCGGCGCGACCTTCGACGTCTGCCTGCGCTATCTGCACGAGGATCCCTGGGAGCGGCTGCGGAAAATCCGCGCCAAAATGCCCAACACCAAGCTGCAGATGCTGCTGCGGGGCCAGAACGTCCTGGGTTATTCCCACTACCCCGATGATTTCGTGAAGATGTTCGTGGCCAAGGCGGTCGAGAACGGCATCGACGTCATCCGCATCTTCGACGCCCTGAACGACGTCACCAACCTCAAGACCGCCATGGAAGCCACCGTCAAGGCCGGCGCCATCGCGTCCGGCACCATCTCCTACACCACCTCCCCTGTCCATACCCACGCCAAGTATGTGCAGATGGTCAAGGAACTGAAGGAAATGGGCGCTTCCACCATCTGCATCAAGGATATGGCCGGTATCATGGGCCCGAAGGAAGCCTACGATCTGGTTTCCGCCATCAAGGACGCCGTGGACCTGCCCATCGACCTGCACACCCACTGCACCACCGGCCTTGCCTTCATGACCTACCTGAAGGCCGTGGAAGCCGGCGTTGACATCATCGACACCGCCATTTCTCCCTTCTCCGGCGGCACCTCTCAGCCCTCCACCGAGACGCTGGCCTACGCCCTGCGTCAGCTGGGCTACGAGGTGGACCTGGACGACAAGTGCACCAAGAAGATGGCCGACTACTTCAAGGGTGTCCGGGACGGCTACATCGCCGACGGCACGCTGATGCCCAAGTCCATGGCCACCGACCCCAACTGCCTGATCTACGAGGTTCCCGGCGGTATGCTCAGCAACCTGCTCAGCCAGCTCAAGCAGATGAACGCTCTGGACCGGTTCGACGAGGCGCTGATGGAAGTGCCCAAGGTCCGCAAGGATATGGGCTATCCTCCTCTGGTTACCCCCACCTCCCAGATGGTCGGCGTGCAGGCGGTCCGCAACGTGCTGGACGGCCAGCGCTACAAGACCGTTTCCAAGGAAATCAAGGCCTACTGCCTGGGTGAGTACGGCCACACCCCCGCCCCCATCGATCCCGACGTGCAGAAGAAGATCCTGGGCGACGAGAAGCCGCTGACCGGCCGCTACGCCGACACCCTGGCCCCCATCGTGGACGATACCCGCAAGAAGCTTGAGGGCGTTGCCCGCTCCGACGAGGACGTGCTGTCTTACATCGCCTTCCCCAACCTGGCCGAGAAGTTCTTCGACGAGCGCAAGGCCAAAGAAGAGAACGAAGTGACCTACACCATCACCGAAGCGTAAGGAGGCGGAACCATGACATTTCTTGCATCCAGCCTGGACGGCATCGGTATCGGTGACGCCGCCATTGTGGCGCTGCTGGGCTATGCGGTGGTTTTCTTCGGACTGATTCTGCTGATGGTCGTCGTGAAGATCTTCGGCAAGATCTTCTCCGCCAAGAATAAGAAGGCCGAAGCCCCTGCGGCGGCCCCGGCTGCTCCCGCTGCGCCCAAGCCCACGGCCCCCGGCACCGCCGGCAGCCTGAAGCTCCATGACGTCGATCCCAAGACCGCCGCCATGCTGATGGCCATCGTGGCCGACAAAATGGGCAAGCCCCTCAACGAACTGCGCTTTATTTCCATTAAGGAGGTCAAGTAATCATGAAATATAAAGTGACGCTCAACGGCCGCACCTATGAGGTGGAGGTCGAAGCCGGCAAGGCCATGCTCCTGGACGAGTATGAAGCGATTGCCCCCGCGGCCCCGGCTGCTCCCGCCGCCGCTCCTGCCGCTGCGGCTCCCGCGGCTGCCCCTGCTGCCGCTGCCGCCCCGGTGATCACCGGCGCCGGCGAGCCGGTTACCGCACCCATGCCCGGCACCATTCTGAAGGTGAACGTCACCGCCGGTCAGGCCGTCAAGGCCGGCACCGTGCTGGTGGTTCTGGAAGCCATGAAGATGGAAAACGAGATTATGGCTCCGAAGGACGGCACCGTCTCTCAGGTTGTCGTTTCCAAAGGCGCTACCGTTGATACCGGCGCTCCTCTGGTCGTCCTCGCGTAAGGAGGGCTACCAATGATCAATGTTGGTGAAATCTTACTGAACCTGTGGAACAACTCCGGTTTTGCCCAGATTACCGCCGGCTTTGCCGACGGTGGCTGGCAGAACCTGGTGATGCTGGTCATTGCCTGCGTGCTGCTGTACCTGGGCATTGTCAAGCAGTTTGAGCCGCTGCTGCTGGTGGGTATCGCCTTCGGCTGCCTGCTGACCAACCTGCCCGGCGCCGGCCTTTACCATCAGGAGCTGTGGGATAACTTCATGAATCCCGCCAGCGAACTGTATCACAGCTACGGCGCCATCATGCGGGAAGGTGGCCTGCTGGATATCTTCTACATCGGCGTCAAAACCAGCCTGTACCCCTGCCTGATCTTCATGGGCGTGGGCGCCATGACCGATTTCGGCCCGCTGCTGTCCAACCCCAAGAGCCTGCTGCTGGGCGCTGCCGCTCAGCTGGGCGTGTTCGCCGCCTTCTTCGGCGCCGTGGCTTCCGGCTTCTTCACCGGCAGTGAAGGCGCCTCCATCGGCATCATCGGCGGCGCCGACGGCCCCACCGCCATCTTCCTGACCACCAAGCTGGCCCCCCATCTGCTGGGCGCCATCGCCGTGGCGGCCTACTCCTACATGGCCCTGATCCCCCTGATCCAGCCCCCCTTCATGCGGCTGCTGACCACCCCGGAGCAGCGGAAGATCAAGATGGTCCAGACCCGTCAGGTGTCCAAGACCGAGAAGATCATCTTCCCCATCGTCGTGACCCTGTTCGTGGCCCTGCTGCTGCCGGATACCGCGCCGCTGATCGGCTGCCTGATGCTGGGTAACCTGTTCAAGGAGACCGGCGTTACCGACCGCCTGTCCGATACCGTGCAGAATGCGCTGATGAACATCGTCACCATCCTGCTGTCCACGGCTGTCGGCGCCACCATGGTCGGTTCCACCTTCCTGACGGCCCAGACCCTGCTGATCGTCGTGCTGGGTGTCGTTGCCTTCATCCTGTCCACCGTCGGCGGTCTGCTGGGCGGCGTGGTGATGTGCAAGCTCACCGGCGGCAAGGTCAACCCGCTGATCGGCTCCGCCGGCGTGTCCGCCGTGCCGATGGCGGCCCGTGTGTCCAACAAGGAAGGCCAGAAGGCCAATCCCGCCAACTTCCTGCTGATGCACGCCATGGGCCCCAACGTGGCCGGCGTCATCGGCTCCGCCATCGCGGCCGGCTTCCTGCTGTCCGTGTTCGGCCACTAATCCTCGTTCAGCAAAGAGCCGGAGTGGTGTTTGCGCCACTCCGGCTTGAAACTGTCGGAAACCCCTTCGGGCTTTCCGACAAAAGAGTTGCAGGCAGCTTTATGCACGCATCGTCCGTTGTTGGCGGACGATGCGCACACTTGCTGCCTGATTCGTATTTTCGGCGACGTACAGGCCGCCGCCGAAAATAATCCGAATTGATTCACCGCCTGCGGGCGGTGAACTCTGCGAGGCTTTTTGATGTGCTGACCCGGCATGACATTGTGCGGCACGCCATCCCAGATGCTTTCAGAAAAAAAGAAAGAAGAGACTTCCATGACGGATCATCCCCCCATTTTCGATGCCCACTGCCACATTTTCCCGGCGAAAATCGCCGCCAAGGCCACCGGTTCCATCGGCGGCTTCTACGATTCCCCCATGGCGGAGCTGGGCGCGCCGGAGGTGCTGCTGGCAGAGATGGACCGGGCGGGCATTGCCCAGGCGCTGGTCTGCTCCACGGCTACCAAGCCCGAGCAGGTGACGGCCATCAATGACTTTATCCACGGGGCGGTGCAGGCCGCGCCGGACCGGCTTTACGGCTTCGGGACGCTCCAGCAGGACCTGCCGGAGCAGACCATGCTGGCGGAAATCGACCGGATCGGGGCGCTGGGCCTTCACGGCGTGAAGCTCCACCCGGATTTTCAGAAGCGGTATATCGACGATCCCCGGATGCTGCCGGCCTACCGGTATCTGGCGGAGAAGCACCTGCCGGTGCTGTTCCATGTGGGGGATCGGCGGTACGATTTTTCCGCGCCGGAGCGGCTGGCCCGGGTGGCGCAAGCGGTGCCGGACCTGCTGTGCATGGCGGCCCATCTGGGCGGCTATCAGATCTGGGAGCGGTGCACGGTGCTGGCGGGGCTGCCCAACGTGATTTTCGACTGCTCCAGCTCGCTGGAGTACCTGCCGCCGGAGACGGCCCGGCGCTATATGAACCGCCTGGGCTGGGACCGGATCCTGTTCGGGTCCGACTTTCCCATGTGGCGTCCGGCGGATGCCGTAGCGCTGGTCCGGGATCTGAAGCTGGACAGCGCCAAAGAGGAGGCCGTGTTCAGCGACAATTTCCGCCGCTGGCTGAAAAGCGAAGGATAGAACGCTTCCGTAAAGCAGCGCTGCGGATGCTTTGCGGAAGCGATGAGACAGCAAGGAGAACACCAAGCAGGATACTTTTTCACTTTTCACGATTCCTTCTTACTTCCAAAGCCCCAAAGACGTTTTTTAGTGAAAAGTGAAGAGTGAAAAGGGAAAAAGGAAAGCCCCAAAGACTGACGTCTTTGGGGCTTTGGCGACCCGGAACGGACTCGAACCGTCGACCTCCAGCGTGACAGGCTGGCGTGCTAACCGACTGCACCACCGGGCCATGGGATGCAGAAGCATGATGGAAGTATTATAGCAGATGTCTTCCGGTTTGTAAAGACTTTTTTTGACGGCTCAGAAGGTCAGCGTCATGCCGTCGTAGGACACCAGAAAGTCCTGCCGCCGGGCAATCTCCACGAAATCGTCGTAAACCACCTGTTTTCCGTTGTGGGAGAAGTGGTTCAGCACGAACACCGTCCGGCTGTCCGCAATGCCCTCCCGCAGCAGCGTTTCCCGCAGGGCGGCGCACCGGCTCAGGCACAGGTGGCCCACATAGGTGGTCTCGTTGCAGGCCTCGGTGCAGTCCAGCGAGATCACGTCCAGGCTATGGCCGATAGCTTTGAGGCATTCCATACTTTCCGGCACATATTCGCTGGAATCGTTGGCGTAAAACAGGCTTTTTCCGTCCTTTTCCACCACAAACAGCACCGGCGACGATTTGGGATCGTGGCTGGCCCGGATGGGCGTGACGGTGTAGCCCTCTACCTGGAAGGGGACGAAGGGCGCGATTTTGACGGCGTCCACGTCGGCGGGATCGATGCGATTTTCCTCGATTTCCCGGCGGAGCATCCGGTAGGAGCTTTCGTCGGCGTAAAACGTCAGGGGCTGGCGGCGGTGCAGATGGGCAAAGCCGTCCATCCGCATGGCCACATCCGCCGGATACAGGTGGTCCGAGTGGGAATGGGTCACCAGACAGGTGTGCAGGTCGGACATGGGAACGTCATAGCGGAGAAAATGGGCATAGGTATCCGCCGGAAAATCAATCAGAATCCGGTCGTCCACCAGCGCCTGACTGCGGGTCCGCAGATTCCGGCCCCCCAGACGGCGGGACCGGCGGCAGTTTTCACAGTCGCAGAACAGGGCAGGCACGCCTTCGGCCGCCGCCGTGCCCAGATATTGCAGCTTCATTGCCATCACCTCGCCTTTATTCTACCGGGCCTGCCCCGATTTGTCAAAGAGAAATTTCATACCGGTTCAGGCCGCCGCGGAAGGGCGCGTAGACCTGAATCCGGCCGAACCGGTCCTCAAACACGCCGTGGTTGGTGAAATCGTCGCCCATCGGCGCCGAAAAATCCGCCGTGTCGATGATCCGCACCGACTGCCGCACCACGGTGCCGTCGGCCCGGTTCATCTCCGCGATGCAAAGCGGGTACCGGGGGCCGTTTCCGGCGGGGTTGCGGTCGTTGATGACGCCGATGTAAAACAGCCTGCCGCCGGAATGGTCCAGCAGCTTGGGCACGCTGGAGCAGGCGAACATCGTGCCGCCGTCGTCGTAGCGGAGGGGCCGGGGGCGGCTCCAGTGCCGCCCGTTGTCCTGAGACAGGGCACAGAAGCGCTGGCCGGTCACCGCCGTTTCCCGGCCGAAGTTGGAATTTCGCATGACCATCCACACCCGGTGGGGTCCCGCCGGGGCGAAGGTCGGCTCGAAAACGCCCCGGGTGGATTCCTCCGGCGTGACGCGGACGTAGTCGCCCATGGACCAGTCGTAATCCAGCCGGTCCTCGTTCCAGACCGCCCGCAGCGCACCGCACTGGAAGAAGTGGAACCCCTCCGGCTCCACCAGATGGCCCTGACGGTCGGTAATCTGGCAGTGCAGCGCCACCAGCAGGCTGCCGTCGTCGGCCTCCATGGTCTGGGAGGCCATGCTGAGGGCAAAATTGCGGCCGAATACCACGTCCGGAAGCGGTGCGTCCGGGGTGCCGCCCGGGGTGATGACATAGCGCTTGTCGGTCCAGGTCCGGCCGCTGTCGAAGGACAGCCGGTAGTACATCCGGCTGAACCGCTTGGTGCTTTCGTAGCGCCCGGCGATCCAGTACAGCTCGTTGCCGGTCAGCAGCAGGACCCGGGCTTTTTGGTGGGCATACAGGGCGGCGTTGCCGCCGATTTTCACCATACTGCCCTGCCGGTCGTACCGGAAGGACCGCTCCAGGTACCCCTCCGGCGTCCAGGTGTCGCCTTCGTCGGCGCTGCGCCAGAGCAGATTGCCCATGCCGCTGTCGGCGCCGTTGGTGGCGGCGGCGCACATCAGCAGCGTGCCGTCGAAGCAGCGCACCACGGTGGGCCCCAGCAGGCGACAGTCAGGCAGGGAAACGGCGGGGCCGCATTTTTGAATGTTCATCGGGGAAGTTCTCCTTTCCGTTGACGGCAGCAGCGGCGGTAGTCGCCCATGGACAGGCCGAAGCACCGGACAAACGCCCGGTACAGGCCCGACGGGGAGCCGTAGCCCACGGCGGCGGCAATTTCCTCCACGGAGTCGTTGGTGCGGGCCAGCAGCTTGGCGGCCTGATGGACCCGGACGTCGGCCAGCTTTTCCCGGAAGCTCATGCCGTACAGCGCCCGCAGCGTCCGGCTCAGCTGGCGGCGGGAGAGATTCAGGGCGGCGGCCAGATCGTCCTCCGTCACCGGCCGGGCAAATTCCCGGCCGAACCACAGCTCGGCGGTGAAATACCGCATGGTCCCGGCGTCGGATTCCGGCCCGGGGGCCGGGGCGGCCGGTGCGGGGCAAAGACGGCGCAGCAGCCCCACAAAAACGCAGGTCAGCAGCGCCTGGGCGGCGGCATCCCGGCCAAGCAGGCAGGAAAGCAGCTCCCGGCGGACCTGCGCCAGCAGCGCCGTCAGCTCCTCTGCGTCAGGCAGGAAGTACGGGCCGGCAATGGCGGCCAGCGCCTGCTCCAGCCGCTCGTACAGCCCCGCCGGACCGCCTGCGCGCCGGTAGGAAAACCGGACGGACAGCTTTTCCGCCGGGACGCCGTCCCGGGCCGTGTCGGCGGTGTTGTGATAAACCAGCGGCGGCACCAGGCAGAGCGTCCCCGGCACCGGCTCCACACCGCCGTCAGGCAGCGTTTCGATCCGGAACCGGCCCCGCAGCGGGGCAAACAGCTCCCAGCAGGGGTGGCAGTGGGTGGCCGGGGAAAAGGCGGACACGTCGAAAAACCCGGTGTCCATCACCGCGTGCAGCTCCAGATTCCCCAGCCGGACCGGGAGAATGGCCGGTTCCCGGCTCATACCTCTGCCTTCCGGATGGCGTACACGGTGTCAAAGCAGCGGCGGGCGTCGATCAGCATGGCGTCGGCGCAGCCCGCCTTCCCGTAAACAACGGCCCCGGCCTGCTCCAGCGGCTGCCGGAACCGGGGGAAATTGGCGGCGGCGGGGCCACGGGTGATCCGCTCCTCCTTCGGGTACCGGCTGCCGTCGTAATCCGTCACCGTGATGACGGTGGTGCCGTAGACCGTGCCGTCCACCGCCTCGTCCACTGCGTGAAGGAAGGTGTTCCGGCTCAGGTCCACGCCCAGCAGCAGAATTTTCCCGCCCTCCCGGTACAGCGCCCCGTAGCTGCCCGTCATGGGCGTGCGGGTCAGGGAGGCCCGGTCCGCTTCCGTAAAGGCGGCGGCACCTGCGCCGAAGGCCACCACGGAGTGGGACACATGGCAGGACCGGCGGCAGCGGTCGTCGCCCCGGTCGTAGGCGTCGTTGGCCCGGCCCACCGCAATCCGGGGCAGCGTGCCGATGCAGGGCATGGTACGCCGGATGTCAAACACCGGCCCGTCCTCCCGGATGTTCCGGAAGGTGTGGGCGGGGATCAGCAGCATCCCCCGGTCCACGCAGTGCAGCAGCGCGTCCAGCACCGCGTCGGCGCCGGTTTTCGGCCCGGCGACGGGACCGACGGCCTTCAGGGAGGTGTGGACGGTCAGCAGCGCGTCCGGCCGGATGCCCAGGGCGCGAAGATCGGCCTCCAGCGATGCTTGCGTCACCATTGGGGATCCATCTCCTGCCGGAACCGCTCCAGCGGCAGCCAGGCGTTTTCGTACAGATCCCGGACGGCGTCCTCCCCCAGCGGCAGAAACGGCTCCCGGCAGACGCCGTAGTCCACGCCGTAGAAGCGGATCATGGCCTTGGAGGCCGGAATGGCGCCGTATTTCAGCACCACGGCGATGACCCGGCGGATCATCTGCTGGACGTCCATGGCTTCCTTCGTTTTCCCCCGGGAAAACAGCCGGAATAGCGCCGCAAACAGGTCGGGCATGAAGTTGTAGGTGGTGCCGATGCCGCCTGCCGCCCCGGCGTTCAGGCCGGACAGGAGCATTTCGTCGCTTCCGTTGAAAAATACCTTGTCGGGATAGGTGTCCGCCAGACGGCCCAGCAGGAAAAAGTCCGAGGAGGTGAATTTCATGCCTGCCACCCCCGGCAGCTCCAGCAGGCGGCACAGCTCGTCGTAGCCGTAGGCCGTGCCGGTCAGACCGGGGATGTTGTAAATCACCAGCGGAAGGCCGGATTCCCCGGCCAGCCGCTGGTAGTAGTGCAGCACCTCGTCGAACCGGTAGCGATAGTAAAGCGGCGTCACCGACGACACGGCGTCGGCCCCGCACCGGGCGGCGTGGCGGCCCAGCGCGGCGGCGTCCCGGGTGGACATGGCGCCGATGTGGGCGATGACCGGCAGGGAACCGGCGGCCTCCCGGACCGTTTCCAGCAGCCGCTGCCGCTCCTCCGGGCTGCACAGGACCATTTCGCCGCTGGAGCCGCCGACGTAGAAGCCGTCCACCCCGTCGGCGGCCAGCTTCTGCACCAGGGCGGTCACGGCGTCGGTCCGGATGCCGTCGTCGGAAAATGCCGTCATCAGCGCGGGGAAAATGCCGCGCAGGGAATCCTTTGCTGTGGTTTTTGTCATGGAATCCGCCTCCTTTTTCGGTTATTATACCACGGCGGCCCCCCGAAGAAAAGCGCGGGCGGTGCCCAATTGCGGGAAAACATGGCCCACGGCGCACGATGACGGCCAATCGCGCAAAAAAGAAGGCAGCACAAACCATGTGCTGCCTTCAATAGAATTTTTCAGTCCTGTGCCCGCTTTTTCATGACGGCCCGCATCCGGGCAGCATGATCCAGCTCCCGCTTGCGGATCCGCAGGCTCTTGGGGGTGCATTCCAGCAACTCGTCATCCGCCAGGAATTCCAGGCACTGCTCCAGCGACAGCACCCGGGGGGTGGTGAGCCGCAGGGCCTCGTCGGAACCGGCGGCACGCATATTGGTCAGCTGCTTTTTCTTGCAGACGTTGACCGTCATGTCCTCGTTCCGGCTGCAAACGCCGACCACCATGCCCGCGTAGACCTCCGTGCCCGGCCCGATGAACAGGGCGCCCCGGTCCTGGGCGTTGAACAGGCCGTAGGAGCAGGCCTCGCCGGTTTCAAAGGCAATCAGCGAGCCGTTCTGCCGCCGCTCGATTTCGCCCTTCATGGGGCAGTAGGAGTCCAGCACGGAGCTCATGACGCCCTCGCCCCGGGTGTCGGTGAGGAATTCGTTGCGGTAGCCGAACAGGCCCCGGGAGGGGACCTTGAATTCCAGACGGTACCGGCTGCCCATGGGGGTCATGGACACCAGATCGCCCTTCCGGCGGCCGATTTTCTCAATGACGGAGCCCATGGCGTCCTCGGGCACGTCCGCCACCATCAGTTCCACCGGCTCGCAGAGCTTGCCGTCGATGACCTTGGTCAGCACCCGGGGGGTGGACACGGAGAATTCGTAGCCTTCCCGGCGCATGGTCTCCATCAGGATGGACAGGTGCATTTCGCCCCGGCCGGACACGTTGAAGGAATCGGTGCCCTGCTCCTTGACGTGGAGGGACACGTCCTTCAGCAGCTCCTTCTCCAGCCGGTCCCGCAGGTTCCGGGAGGTGACGAACTTGCCTTCCCGGCCGGCGAAGGGGGAATCGTTGACGGCGAAGGTCATTTCGATGGTGGGGTCGGAAATCTTCACGAAGGGCAACGGCTCCGGCTGCTCCGGGGCGCACAGCGTCCGGCCGATGGTGATGTCCGACATACCGGACAGGGCCACGATTTCACCGGCGGAGGCCTCCTGAATGGGCACCTTGGCCAGACCGTCGAAGGCGTAAAGGGCCACTACCTTGCCCTTTTCCTTCAGGTCGGGGTTGTGGTAGTCGCAGATGCTGACCTCCTGATTGACCTTGATGGTGCCCCGCTCGATACGGCCCACCGCAATCCGGCCCACATAGTCGTTATAGTCGATGGAAGACACCAGCAGCTGCAGCGGCGCGGCCGGGTCGCCGCTGGGGGCGTCCACATAGTTGATGATCGTCTCAAACAGGGGCACCAGATCGGTACCCGCCACGTCCGGGCTGTAGGACGCGGTGCCCTGACGGCCGGAACAGAAGATGGTGGGGGAATTGAACTGCTCGTCGGTGGCGTTCAGGTCCAGCAGCAGCTCCAGCACCTCGTCCACCACCTCGTGGACCCGGGCGTCGGGCTTGTCGATTTTGTTGATGGCCAGAATGACCTTGTGGCCCAGCTCCAGCGCCTTCTGCAGCACGAACCGGGTCTGAGGCATGGGGCCTTCCGCCGCGTCCACCAGCAGGATGACGCCGTTGACCATTTTCAGGATCCGCTCCACCTCGCCGCCGAAATCGGCGTGGCCCGGGGTGTCCACAATGTTGATCTTGTAATCTTTATAGTGTACGGCGGTGTTCTTGGCAAGGATGGTGATGCCCCGCTCCCGTTCCAGATCGCCGGAGTCCATGACCCGCTCCACCGTCGCCTGATTTTCCCGATAAATACCGCCCTGCTTGAGCATTTCGTCAACCAGTGTGGTCTTGCCGTGGTCAACGTGGGCGATGATTGCAATATTTCTGATATGATCCTGAGCTACCATATCAAACACTCTCCTTTACTCCATGATGAATCGAAACTCTCAATAGAAAAATATAGCACATTTCCGAAGAGATTGCAACAAATTTGTTGAAAATTCCCGGCTTTTCTTTTCGTTTTCCCGCCTCTCCGGACGGATGTCCCGGCGGGGCGGACAGTGAAAATGTGTTAGTTCAGACTAACATTTGTTAACACGAAATTCATAACAAATCCATTGAAAAAAGCCCCAATTTGTGGTATATTCTAGGAAACGTTGGGGAGAAATCCCCCCGTTTGCTGCCTTTCGGAAGGCAGACATCTTTTCATATTACCCGGGAGGAAGATCATTATGGGTTGTTTTGGAAAACTGGGCCTGTTTGCCGGCGGCGTGCTGTTCGGCACGGCCGGAATTAAGATTCTCAGCAGCAAGGATGCCAAGAAGGTGTATGCCCATACCACGGCCGCCGCGCTGCGGGCCAAGGACTGCATCATGACCACCGTCACCACCATCCGCGAGAATGCCGACGATGTCCTGGCCGACGCCAAGGAAATCAACGCCAAGCGGGCGGAGGCGGAAGCCGAAATCATCGAGGACTGCCCCGAGGAAGCCGGCGAAGCCCCGACGGAGCCGGAAGCGTAATAAAGCCGGACGCCGCGAAAGCGGCGTCCTTGCTGTTGGGAGGTAATTTTCTTGAAATGTCAAATTCTGCACGAATCCCGGGGGCGGATTCGCGTGCATTGCTGCATCGGCGCCCTGTCGCTGGACGATGCCGATGTGCTGGAATACTACCTGCGGGCGGTTTCCGGTGTGACGGAGGTTCAGGTCTTTGACCGGACCCGGGACGCCGTCATCGTCTATCAGGACCGGGCCACCGTGGTGCGGGCGCTGGCGGCGTTTTCCCTTGCCAAGGCCCGGACCATGAATCTGGTGCCGGACCACACCGGCCGGGCGCTGAACCGGGAGTTCGAGGACCGGCTGTCCGCCGCCGTACTGTGCCGGATGGCCAGCAAGCTGTTTCTGCCCTTCCCGCTCCGGGTCGGGCTGGCGGTGATCCGGTCGCTGCACTATCTGAAGGCCGGTCTGTCCGCGCTGCTTCACGGCAAGCTCACCGTGGCCGTGCTGGACGCCACCGCCGTTACCGTCTCGCTGATCCGGGGCGACTTCGACACCGCCGGTTCCGTGATGTTCATGCTGAATCTGGGCGAAATTCTGGAGGACTGGACCCATAAAAAGAGCGTGGCCGATCTGGCCGGGGCCATGTCCCTGAACGTGGACAAGGTCTGGGTCCAGGCCGACGGCCAGGAGGTCCTGGTGCCGGTGGGCAGCGTCTTGTCCGGGGACCGGATCGTGGTCCGCACCGGCAACATGATCCCGCTGGACGGCAAGGTGGTGGACGGCGAGGCCGCCGTCAATCAGGCCTCCATGACCGGTGAATCCCTGCCGGTGGCCAAGCGGCCCGGCAGCTACGTCTATGCCGGTACCGTGGTGGAGGAGGGCCGCTGCGTCATCGCCGTGGAGCAGGCCGTGGGTGACGGCCGGTACGACCGGATCGTGAAGATGATCGAGCAGTCCGAAAAGCTCAAATCCGCCGCCGAGGACAAGGCCTCCCATCTGGCTGACCGGCTGGTGCCCTATACCCTGGGCGGCACGGTGCTGACCTACCTGCTGACCCGGAACGTGATGAAAATGCTGGCGGTGCTGATGGTGGACTTCTCCTGCGCGCTGAAGCTGTCCATGCCCATTACGGTGCTGTCGGCCATGCGGGAGTGCCAGACGTACCACATTTCCGTCAAGGGCGGCCGCTTCCTGGAGGCGGTGGCCGGGGCGGACACCATGGTCTTTGACAAGACCGGCACCCTGACCTATGCCCAGCCCAAGGTGGCCCAGATCATCCCCTTCGGCGGCACCGAGGAATCCGAAATGCTCCGGCTGGCGGCCTGCCTGGAGGAGCATTACCCCCACTCGCTGGCCAACGCCGTGGTGGAGGAGGCCAGAGCCAGAAATCTGCGCCACGAGGAGTACCATTCCAGCGTGGAGTATGTGGTGGCCCACGGCATTTCCAGCACGGTGGAGGGCCGGAAGGTGGTCATCGGCAGCGCCCACTTTGTCTTTGAGGACGAGGGCTGCGTGGTGCCGGAGGGGGAGGAAGAGAAGTTCCGCGGCATCTCCGACGCTTATTCCCACCTGTATCTGGCCATTTCCGGCCGCCTGGCGGCGGTGATCTGCATTTCCGATCCCCTGCGGGCCGAGGCTGCCGACGCCGTCAGGGCGCTCCACGACTGCGGCATCGAAACCGTGGTCATGATGACCGGCGACAACGAGAAAACCGCCGCCGCCGTGGCCCGGGCGGTGGGCGTGGACGATTACCACGCCGATGTCCTGCCTGAGGACAAGGCTGCCTACATCCGGCAGCGCCGGGCGGAGGGCCATACCGTCATCATGATCGGCGACGGCGTCAACGACTCCCCGGCTCTGTCCGAGGCGGACGTGGGCATCGCCATCAACACCGGCGCCGCCATCGCCCGGGAAATCGCCGACGTGACCGTTTCGTCGGAGGACCTGACGGAGTTGGTGACGCTGCGGCGGCTGAGCCAGGCGCTGATGGGCCGGATTCACCGGAATTACCGGTTTATCGTGGGCTTCAACCTGATGCTCATCGTGGCGGGCGTGGCCGGGATCATCCCGCCCACCACGTCGGCGCTGCTGCACAATATGTCCACCCTGGGCATCAGCCTGAAAAGCATGACCAACCTCCTGCCCGAGGGCCGGGAGAACTGAGCGATCCGGCAAGGTTTTTGACGGTTTCGGCATAGATTTTCGCCTGCCGCCATGGTATAATAAGAAAAAATGCCGAGACGAAAGGATGCTTGCCATGAACGACCTGAACTGGCTTTCCCCCGGCGCGGCCCGGTATTCCGGCCCCGTCCGCCGCTATCTGGACTTTACGCTGGACCATCAGCTGCTGAATGAGGAAACCTGGCGCAGCTTCGTCCGGGTGTTCCGCAGCGACAGCGACGACGGCGATCTTGGCTGGCGGTGCGAATACTGGGGCAAAATGATGCGGGGCGCCTGCCTGGTGTACCGCAGCTGCGGCCGGGAGGACCTGTACGCGGTGCTGCGGCGGACGGTGGAGGACCTGCTGGACGCCCAGCGGACCGACGGCCGGATTTCCACCTACAGCCGGGAAAAGCAGCTGTCCGGCTGGGACCTGTGGGGCCGGAAATACGTTCTGACGGGGATGCTGCATTTTTACGACATCTGCCGGGAGGAGCCCCTCCGGGCACGGATTCTGGCGGCCATGTGCCGCCATGCCGACGCCATCGTGGCGGAGGTCGGCGAGGGCAAGCGGGACATCACCGCCACCAGCGACCACTGGGGCGGCGTGAACTCCTGCTCCATTCTGGAGCCGATGGTGGAGCTTTACCGCCGGACGGGGAACGAAGCCTATCTGGGCTTTGCGTCCTATATCGTCGGCACCGGCGGCTGCCGGGACGGCAATCTGATCCGGCTGGCGCTGGAGGACCGGCTCAAGCCCTACGAATATCCGGAAATCAAGGCCTACGAGACCATGTCCTTCTTTGAAGGGGTGCTGGCCTATTACGAGGTCACCGGGAAGAAGGAATATCTGGAGGCGGCGCTGAACTTCACCGAGGCCGTGGCCGCCACGGACATCACCATCATCGGCTGCGCGGGCTGCCGCCACGAGCTTTTCGACCATTCGACCCGGATGCAGACCCGGTATACCGACGGGCTGATGCAGGAAACCTGCGTCACCGTCACCTGGATCCGGCTCATGGCCCGGCTCCATCTGCTCACCGGCCGCCGGGTTTACATGGACCGGCTGGAAACCGCCGCGTGGAACGCGCTGTACGGCAGCGTCAACGAAAACGGCCTGAAGCAGTACTCCTTTGAAGAAAAGGTGCAGGTGGAGCCGCTGCCCTTCGACAGCTACTCCCCCCTGCTGGATAACGCCCGGGGCCGGGGCATCGGCGGCTTCAAGCGGTTCGCCTTCGGCGGCTATTACGGCTGCTGCGCCTGCATTGCGTCGGCAGGCATCGGCCTGCATCCGCTGACGGCGGTGCTGCGAGGGGCCGACGGGCCGGAAATCAACGAATTTCTCCCCGGCACGGCGGAGGTGCTGACGCCTTCCGACCGGACCGTGACGCTGAAAACGGACACGTCCTACCCCGCCGACGGCGACTGGACCATGGCGGTCCATCTGGACACGCCGGAGCGGATGACCTTCCGGATCCGGATGCCGGAGGGCATTTCCGGCGCCCGGTGGTATCTCAACGGCCGGCCGGTGACGCCGGAGGAACGGGAGGGCTACCTCTGCTGGGACCGGCTCTGGTCCGACGGCGACGAGCTGCGGCTCCGGGGGACCGTGTCCCTGACGGTGCTGCATCAGGACGGCAAAACCGCCTTCCGCTACGGGCCGCTGGTGCTGGCCCGGGACAGCGCCAAGGAGGCCGACCCGTCCGATTTGCAGGCGCCGGTGGCCCTGCTGTGGCAGAACGGCCGCCCCGTGGTGATTCCGGAGGCCCCGGACCCGTCCTGCGGCGAGCTGGTGCGGCTGCGGCTGGGCCAGGCCGACGGCGGCACGTTGCTGCTGACGGATTACGCCTCCTGCGGCAAAAACTGGCTGCTGCCCCGGAACAAAATGACGGTCTGGCAGACGATTGAATAACAAATCGCCGCCGAAGTAAGCACTTCGGCGGCGATTTTATGCTTTTTACAGGCGGTTGGCGGGGGCTTCCGACGCTTGCAGCTTCTTCATCTCGTGCAGCGAGAAGTACACCGACAGCAGCGCGGCCACCGTCCAGCCGATGGGCCAGGAAATCCAGATGCCCGTGACACCCAGCGCCGTCCGGGCCAGAATTTCGGCCAGCACCACCCGCAGCAGCAGGTCCGTGAAGGTGTCCGTCATGAACTGCTTCATCAGGCCCGCGCCCCGGAGCACGCCGTCGGACACCAGCTTGGCCGACACGGCGAAGAAGAAGGGAGACACGATCCGCAGGAAGGTGATGCCCGCATCCATGGCCTCGCCGCTGGGATCCTTCATGAACACCGACACCAGCGCCCGGCTGCCGATCATGTACAGCGCCACCACCGGGACGCAGATCAGCCAGACCATCTTGACGGCCTCCCGGAAGCCCTCCCGGATCCGGTCGTACTTCCCGGCGCCCAGGTTCTGGGCGGTGAAGTTGGAAACGCCGTTGCCCAGGGTGGTCATGGAGGTGGTCACCACGTTGTTGAGCTTGATGGAAGCGGAGTAACCGGCCATGACGGCGGAGCCGAAGGTATTGATGACGCTCTGAATGATGATGTTGCCCACGGAGATGAAGCTCTGCTGCAGAATGCTGGGCACGGCCACCACGGCGATCCGCTTGAGAATCGGCCAGGAGAACACCTGCAAATGCCGGTCGGCGGGGAGCTTCTGCAGCCGCTTGTGGACAAACAGCACCGCCAGCACGCAGCTGACGCCCTGGCACAGGAAGGTGGCCCAGGCCACACCGGCCACGCCCATCCGGAAGGCGGCTACGAACAGGATGTCCATGAAGATATTGGACACCGACGAGCAGGCCAGGAACAGAAACGGCGTCTTGGAGTCGCCCAGGGCGGAGAAAATACCGGTGGCTACATTATAATAAAAGACGAAGGGCAGACCCAGCACATAAATGTCCAGATACAGCTTGGAATCCGCGAACACGTTGTCCGGGGTGTTGATGAGCCGGAGCATCTGGCCGTCGAAGAAAATGCCGATGAGCATCAGCACGCCGCACAGCACGCCGCTGGCGATGAGGGTGGTGTAGACGGCGGTTTTCAGGTCATCGATCCGCTTGGCACCGAAGAACTGGGACACGATCACCGAGCAGCCGATGTTGCAGCCAAAGGCGAAGGCAATGAAAATCAGCGTGATTTCATAGCTGTTGCCCACCGCCGCCAGGGCGTCGTCGTTGATGAATTTGCCGGCCACAAAGCTGTCGGCAATGTTGTAAAGCTGCTGAAAAATCACGCTGCCGAACAGGGGCAGACAGAATTTCCACAGCACGGAGCCGGGTTTTCCTACCGTTAAATCCTTATTCATGTTACCGGAACCTACCTTCTTTCAAACTGCGCTTGACTTCTCAAACAGATTTCATTATAATGGCAAAAGTCACATATGTAAAATACATAAAACGTATTTTCCGAATATCAAAATGATATGGGAGGGGCCTATGCAGGTCAGCTACGACCACTACCGCTACTTTTATTACGTCGCCAAGTGCAAGAGCTTCACGGCGGCCGCCGCGGCGCTGATGACCAATCAGCCCAACGTCACCCGGATCATCCGCAATCTGGAGGGCACCCTGGGCTGCACCCTGTTCATCCGCTCCAACCACGGCGTCACCCTGACGCCGGAGGGGGAAAAGCTCTACGGCCATATCCGCATCGCCGTGGAGCATATGGAGGCCGGGCAGGAGGAGCTGTCGCTGGAAAAGACGCTGCAAAGCGGCATCGTCTCCATCGGCGCCACGGAGGTGGCCCTCCACTGCCTGCTGCTGCCGATTCTCAAGGAGTACCGGGGGCTGTACCCCGGCGTCCGCATCCATATTACCAATCATTCCACCCCCCAGGCCATTACGGCGCTGAAAAACGGACTGCTGGATTTCGCGCTGGTCACCACCCCCACGGTGAAATCCGCCGCCATCACCGAGCAGCGCATCAAAACCGTCCGGGAGGCGGCGGTGTGCAGCAGCGCCTACGAGGAACTGCTCAGCGGCACCGTCCCCCTGAAAACGCTGGCCGACTACCCGCTGATTTCCCTGGTGCCCCAGACCCGGAGCTATGAGCGCTGCGCCGAATTCTTCGCCGACCACGGCGTGCCCTTCCGGCCCGCCATCGAGGCGGCCACCACCGATCAGATTCTGCCCATGGTCAAATCCGATCTTGGCGTGGGCTTCGTGCCGGTGGAAATGCTGGAGGGGGAGCCGGAGGCCCACGTCATTGCGCTGGAGGAAAAAATTCCCGTCCGGCACATCTGTTTGGCCCGGCGGAAGGATCACTCCCTGAGCATCGCCGCCCGGGAGCTGGAGCGGCTGATTCTTCGCCGCAGTGAAGCAGAAAAAGCTTGACATTTATCCGAAATCGGACTATACTGAGTGAAGCCCGATTTCGGATTATTATTTTGCCCGTAAGGAGACGATTTTTTGGATACTACCCCCCTCTACGGCGATTACTGCTGCGCCATGTGGGAGAATAACGAGATTTACCGCAACGTGATCCGGGAATGCGGCCTGTCCGAGTGCGCCTTCTGGATTCTGTACCTGCTGCGAACGGAGGACGGACCGGTGACCCAGTGCAGCATCGGCGCTTCCCTTCACAGTCCCAAGCAGACCATCAATTCCGCTATGAAAAATCTGGAGAGCAGCGGCTACCTCCGCCAGGAGCCTGTGGAAAACAGCCGGTGCAAGCAGGTGATTCTCACCGAAGCCGGGGAAGCGCTGGTCCGCCGGACGGTGGACCGGGTGATTCAGGCCGAGCGGGACGCGTTTCTGGCCCTTACCGACGGCGAGGCGGAGCTGTTCGTCCGTTCCTTCCGCCGCTACAACGCGGCCCTTTCCAAGCTGTTTGAATCCATAGGAGGAACCAAATGAGCAAGCAAAAAATTCAGCTTTCCGATCATTTTACCTTCCCCAAGCTGCTGCGTTTTGTGTTCCCGTCCATCGTGATGATGGTGTTCACGTCCATCTACTGTGTGGTGGACGGGCTGTTCGTGTCCAACTTTGTCGGCAAGACCGGCTTTGCGGCCATCAACCTGATTATGCCCTTTATTATGGTGCTGGGCGGCATGGGTTTTATGCTGGGCACCGGCGGCACCGCGCTGGTGTCGAAAATTCTGGGCGAAGGCGATAAGCCCCGGGCCAACCGGGTGTTTTCCGTGATGATCTGGGCTACGGTGCTGCTGGGCCTGATGCTTACGGCGGTGGGCGTGATTTTCGTCCGGCCGGTGGCCTATTTTCTCGGCGCCACCGACGAGATGATCGGCGACTGCGTCCTCTACGGCCGGATCGTCATGTCCTTCACCGTGGCGTTCATGCTGCAGAACGTATTCCAGAGCTTTCTTATCGCGGCGGAGAAGCCCAAGCTGGGCCTTTACGTCACGGTGGCCGCCGGTGTGACCAACATGGTTCTTGACGCCCTGTTTGTGGGGGTATTCCGCTGGGGCGTGGCCGGTGCGGCCATTGCCACGGGCCTGAGCCAGAGCGTGGGGAGCCTGATTCCGCTTTTCTATTTCCTCCGGCCCAATTCCAGCCTGCTGCACATGGCCCCGACCCGGCTGGAGTGGACGCCCATCGGACAGGCCTGTCTCAACGGCTCCTCGGAGCTGATGAGCAACATTTCCGGCTCGTTCATTGCCATGCTCTACAACTTCCAGCTCATGGAGCTGGTGGGCGAGGACGGCGTGTCGGCCTACGGCGTGCTGATGTACGTCCAGTTCATTTTTGTGGCGATTTTTGTGGGCTATTCCATCGGCTGCGCCCCGCTGGTGGGCTTCCACTACGGTGCCCAGAACCATAAAGAGCTGAAAAACCTGCTGGGGAAAAGCGCGCTCCTGATGGGCTGCTCCGGCACGGTGCTGATGGGGCTGGCCATGCTGCTGTCCCCTGCTCTGTCCCGGCTGTTCGTGGGCTACGACGCGACCCTGTGCGCCATGACCCACCATGCCTTCATGATCTATTCGGTCCACTTTGTGCTGGCGGGGCTGAACATCTTCGCTTCCAGCTTCTTCACGGCGCTGAACAACGGCGGCGTGTCGGCGGCCATTTCGTTTTTGCGGACGCTGGTGTTCCAGTCCTCGGCGGTGCTGATTCTGCCGAAGCTGCTGGATCTGGACGGCATCTGGTGGGCCACCACCTTCGCCGAGGTGATGGCGTTCCTGGTTTCCATGGGATTTCTCATCGGAATGCGGAAAAAGTACCATTATTTCGAATCCTGACAGAATAAAACAGTTACATGGGGATTGCAATGCACGAACGGATGTGCTACAATACCCAGACTGCCCAAAAAAGAAGAGAAAAGAGGGAAAAACGACATGATATTCGGGAAGCATATCAACCGGTACTATCTCAAATACGCCGGCTGGCTTCTGCTGGGTCTGGCTGCGCTGATCGGCGTGGACTATTTCCAGCTGGTGGTGCCCCGGCTGTATCAGATGGTCATCAATGGCATGAACCAGGGCTACGTCATGGTGGACGGGGCTGCAGTGGCCTTTGACATGGACTTCCTGCTGGACAAGATCTGTATGCCGCTGGTGGGCGTCATTCTGGCCATGGTCTGCGGCCGGTTCCTGTGGCGAATCTGCATTTTCGGCTCCGCCATCAAGGTGGAGACGGATCTGCGCAGCGCCATGTTCGGCCATGCCCGGTATCTCAGCCGGGAATACTACCAGGTCAACAAGGTCGGCAACCTGATGAGCCTGTTCACCAACGATCTGGAGACGGTGCAGGACTGCTACGGTTCCGGCTTTCTGATGTTCTTCGACGCGCTGTTTCTCGGCGTGCTGTCCATCATCAAAATGTGGCGGATGGATCCGGTTCTGACGGGCTTTGCCCTGATCCCCATGGCGCTGCTGATGGCGGTGAGCACCATCGTCGGCGGCAAGATGGAGCGCAAGTGGGACGTCCGGCAGGAGGCCTTCTCCAAGCTGTCAGATTTCTCCCAGGAGAGCTTCTCCGGCATCGCCGTCATCAAGGCCTTCGTCAAGGAGACCAAGGAGCTGATGGCCTTCAAGAAGCTCAACCGGGAAAACGAGGACGCCAACATCGATTTCACCAAAACCTCCGTGCTGCTGCGGATTCTGGTGACGCTGTTCGTGGAAAGCGTGATCTGCGTCATTCTGGGCTACGGCGGCTATCTGGTCTATCAGGGTAAGTTCAACGCCGGCCAGCTGGTGGAGTTCATCGGCTATTTCAACGCCATCGTCTGGCCCATTATGGCCGTGTCCGAGCTGATCGACATGACCTCCCGGGGCAAGGCGTCGCTGAAGCGGATCAGCGATCTGCTGGATGCCCCCATCACCGTGCAGGACAAGCCCGGTGTGGAGGACCTGCCGAACATCCGGGGCGATATCGAGTTCCGGCACCTGACCTTCCGGTACCCCGACGGCGAGTTCGACACCCTGCGGGACGTGTCCTTTACCATCCATGCCGGCGAAAACGTGGGCCTGGTGGGAAAAACCGGTTCCGGCAAGACCACGCTGGTGGACCTGATTCTGCGGACCTACAACGTGCCCGACGGCACCGTCTTTATCGACGGCCACGACGTCAATACCGTCAGCATCCATTCCGTCCGGGACGGCTGCGCTTATGTGCCCCAGGATAACTTCCTGTTCAGCGACACCATCGCCAACAACGTGGCCTTCGGTGTGGACCGGGTGGACCGGGCGGAAGTGGCCAACGCCAGCGTGCTGGCCGACGTGGACAGCAACATCCGGGAGTTCCAGCAGGGCTACGATACCGTGCTGGGCGAGCGGGGCGTGACGGTGTCCGGCGGTCAGAAGCAGCGGATCTCCATTGCCCGGGCGCTGATGCGGCAGGCATCGATCCTGATTCTGGACGACTCCGTTTCCGCCGTGGATACCAAGACGGAAAATACCATCCTCGGCAACCTGCATGAAACCCGGGCGGGTAAGACCACCATCCTCATTGCCCACCGGATCTCCACCATCGAAAAGATGGACAAGGTCATTTTCATTGACGACGGCCGGGTGGCGGCGGTCGGCACCCACAACCACCTGTACGAAACCTGCCCGGACTATCGGAAAATGGTGGACCTGCAGCGGCTGGAAGAGGAAGGAGGTCAGTAAGATGCGGGAATATTTGCCTCTGCTCATCGTCGGCGCCATCATCGGTGCCTTCACGGTGGCCTTCGTACTGGCCTACGCGGCGGCCAAGCGGCGCAAGGACGACATGGGCTTCGAGCGCCATATCCCGGACAGCGAAATCATCCGTCGTCTGGCCAAATACGCCGTGCCCTACTGGAAGGACTTCATGCTGGTGTTCTTCATCATGGCGGTGTCCATCGTGTACGATCTGGTCTCCCCGCTGATCATCGGCAACATCGAGGAAACGGTGAAGGCCAAATTTGAGCTTTCCTACCTGTACCGGCAGGTGGCGCTGTACGCGGGCGTGCTGATTGTGTCCATGATCTGCACCTATTTCCAGGCCATGATCCTGCAAAAGACCGGCCAGAAGATTCTTTCCGCCCTGCGGCAGGATATCTTCTCCCATATCGAGGGCCTGTCCCACGAGCAGCTCAACCAGATCCCCGTGGGCAAGCTGGTGACCCGTGTCACCAACGATACAAACGCCATCTCCAATATGTTCACCAATATTCTGGTCACCATGGTGAAAAACTGCATGGTCATCATCGGCGTGCTGGGGGCCATGCTGGTGCTCAACTACGCGCTGACGCTGATGGTGCTGTGCTTTGTGCCGTTTCTGGTGCTGTTTACGGTGATTTTCCGGAAATTCTCCCGAAAGGTCTACCGGAAGGTGAAGGACGGCACCACGGACATCAATACTTACCTGTCCGAGAACCTTTCCGGCATCAAAATCACCCAGATTTTCAACCGGGAAGACCGGAAAATGAGCGATTTTGAGCAGAAAAACCAGAAGCTGAAAAAATCCAAGCAGCACGAAATCTTCGTGTTCGGTATTTTCCGGCCCATGGTGTATATGCTCTACATCACCTCGGTGCTGTGCCTGCTGTACATGGGCGGCAAGGGCTATATCCAAAATCTGGTCCTGTTCGGCCAGACCATGACCAGCGGCGTCATCGTCACCTTCTATATGTACGTCTCCAAGTTCTTCAACCCCATCCAGACGCTGGCGGAGCAGTTCAACGCGCTCCAGTCGGCCTTTGCCTCGGCGGAGAAGATCTTCACCATCATGGACATCCAGCCGGAAATCGTGGATACCCCCGACGCCATCGACCTGCCGGAAATCAAGGGCGAGATCGAGTTCAAGGACGTCTGGTTTGCCTACGTCCCCGGCGAATGGGTGCTCAAGGGCGTGTCCTTCCATGTGGCGCCCCGGCAGACGGTGGCCTTCGTCGGCTCCACCGGCTCCGGCAAGACCACGATTCTGTCCCTGATCTGCCGGAACTACGACATCCAGAAGGGCCAGATTCTCATCGACGGCATCGACATCCGGAAAATCAAGATTTCCTCCCTGCGGCGGCGCTTCGGCCAGATGCTGCAGGACGTGTTCCTGTTTTCCGGCACCATCCGCAGCAACATCGTGCTGCGGGAGGAGAGCTTCACCGACGCGGAAATCTGGGAGGCCTGCCGCTATGTCAACGCGGACAGCTTCATCGGCAAGCTGGAGAACGGGCTGGATGAGGTGGTCCGGGAGCGGGGCAACAACTTCTCCGCCGGCCAGCGGCAGCTGCTGTCCTTTGCCCGGACGATTATCCACAAGCCCTCCGTCATGATTCTCGACGAGGCCACGGCCAACATCGACACGGAAACGGAGGTCCTGATTCAGAATTCGCTGGAGAAGATGAAGAACATTGGCACCATGCTGATTGTGGCCCACCGGCTCAGTACCATCCAGCACGCGGACAACATCATTCTGCTGTCCCACGGCCAGATCATGGAGCAGGGCAACCACACCCAACTGCTGCGCCAGAAGGGACGGTACTACCAGCTCTACACGCTGCAATACCACAAAATGCAGCTGGCTACCGGCGAAACGCCGACCGAGCTGTAAAACACACAAAAACCGGCCGGACAGGAAAGTTCCTGCCCGGCCATTGACAAATGGAAATTTTTGTGCTAAGGTATAGGCAAAGGGGTACTGCCAGCAGAGCGGTTCCCCCCTTGTGCCAGAGAAGTAACCGGAACTTGGGGAGTGGCGGTTACTTCTCTTTGCTATTCAACTGGGAAACCAGTGTAATGACAGCTGTCAGGACCATGCAGAATTGAAAAATTCCTTCCCATGTAACCATTGACGTCACCCCCTCTCGTGACGATTGGGGGCGCAAAAGAAGATGTTCACCCCCGAAAAAGAGATCGGGGGGCCGCCTGCCGGGGTACTGGCAGTACCACAGACAGGATAGCACAGAATACGACCGAATGCAACA
>CAJLCS010000002.1 GCA_905205195.1 uncultured Eubacteriales bacterium | reverse complement strand
TGTTGGCGCCGGTGACGGCGCGGCCCCGGCGGCCGTTGTCGATCAGGGCGTCCACGGCCTCCTGCAGCATCCGCTTTTCGTTGCGGACGATGATGTCGGGGGCGTGGAGCTGAATCAACCGTTTCAGGCGGTTATTCCGGTTGATGACCCGGCGGTACAGATCGTTCAGGTCGGAGGTGGCGAACCGGCCGCCGTCCAGCTGAATCATGGGCCGGATATCCGGCGGAATAACGGGCAGCACGTCCATAATCATCCAGCTGGGCTTGTTGCCGGACTCCCGGAAGGCTTCCACAACCTCCAGCCGCTTGACCAGCCGGAGCTTTTTCTGGGTGGAGGCGGTTTTCAGCTCTTCCCGGAGCTGATTGGACAGCTGGTCCAGAT
Organism: uncultured Eubacteriales bacterium; assembly: GCA_905205195.1. Classification (GTDB taxonomy): domain Bacteria; phylum Bacillota; class Clostridia; order Oscillospirales; family Oscillospiraceae; genus Faecousia. The sequence continues at coordinate 58,601 of CAJLCS010000002.1, read as the reverse complement.
CAATCTGCTCCAGCAGCTCCTTCACGGCCTCGGCGCCCATGCCAGCCTTGAAGTCGTCCTCGTACTTTTCCCGCATATCCCGGTACTCCTTCTCGGTGAGCACCTGGTTGAGCGCCAGCGGCGCGTCGCCGGGATCGGTGACGATATAGGCGGCAAAATACAGCACCTTTTCCAGGACCTTGGGGCTGACATCCAGAATCAGGCCCATCCGGGAGGGGATGCCCTTGAAATACCAGATGTGGCTGCAGGGGGCCGCCAGCTCAATGTGGCCCATCCGCTCCCGGCGGACCTTGGCCTTGGTGACTTCCACGCCGCAGCGGTCGCAGATTTTGCCCTTGTACTTGATTTTCTTATATTTACCGCAGTGGCACTCCCAGTCCTTGGTGGGTCCGAAGATCCGCTCGCAGTACAGGCCGTCCCGCTCGGGTTTCAGAGTACGATAGTTGATGGTCTCCGGCTTTTTGACCTCGCCATGGGACCACTGCCGGATCATTTCCGGCGAAGCAATGCCAATTCGAATGGCATCAAAGGTGGCGTCTGCCATTTCCGAGCCTCCTTAATCGTCGTAGGTTTCCGAATCGGCGGCATCCTCCGCGTCATCGAACACTTCCATAATGTCGTCCGGACCGTCCTCATCGATGTTGAAGCCGGATTCCAGCACCTCGTCCGTATCCACCACCGTGTTGTTGTGCTCCTCGGCGGTGTAGACGATTTCATCATCGTCGTCATCGTCTTCCTTCAGCTCGATCTCGTTGCCCTTCTCGTCCAGCACGCGGATATCCAGGCACAGGGCCTGCAGCTCCTTCACCAGAACCTTGAAGGACTCGGGAACGCCGGGCTTGGGAATGTTGGTGCCCTTGACAATGGCTTCGTAGGTCTTCACACGGCCGGTCACGTCGTCGGACTTCACCGTCAGGATCTCCTGCAGGGTGTAAGCCGCGCCGTAGGCCTCCAGCGCCCAGACTTCCATTTCGCCGAACCGCTGGCCGCCGAACTGGGCCTTGCCGCCCAGCGGCTGCTGGGTAACCAGGGCGTAGGGGCCGGTGGAACGGGCATGGATTTTATCATCCACCAGATGATGGAGCTTCAGATAGTAGGGATAGCCGACGGTGACCAGATTGTCAAAGGGTTCGCCGGTACGGCCGTCATACAGGACGGTCTTGCCGTCTTCCCGCAGACCGGCCAGCTTCAGCGTTTCCCGGATGTCCTTCTCGTTGGCGCCGTCGAACACGGGGGTGGCGACCTTCCAGCCCAGCGCCTTGGCGGCGTAGCCCAGATGGACCTCCAGCACCTGTCCGATGTTCATACGGGAAGGCACGCCCAGGGGGTTCAGCACGATGTCCAGCGACGTGCCGTCCGGCAGGAAGGGCATATCCTCCTCCGGCAGGACCCGGGACACGACGCCCTTGTTGCCGTGACGGCCGGCCATCTTGTCGCCCACGGAGATTTTCCGCTTCTGGGCGATGTAAACCCGGACGGACTTGGTAACGCCAGGGGCCAGCTCATCGGAATTTTCCTTGGTAAAGACCTTCACGTCCACCACGATGCCGCTTTCGCCGTGGGGCACCTTCAGGGAGGTATCCCGGACCTCCCGGGCCTTCTCGCCGAAGATGGCCCGCAGCAGCCGCTCCTCCGGCGTCAGCTCGGTTTCGCCCTTGGGGGTAACCTTGCCCACCAGATAGTCGCCGGAACGGACCTCGGCGCCGATGCGGATAATGCCGTTCTCGTCCAGATCCTTCAGGGTATCTTCGCCCACGTTGGGGATATCCCGGGTGATTTCCTCGGGTCCCAGCTTGGTATCCCGGGCCTCGGTTTCGTGCTCCTCGATGTGGATGGAGGTGAACACGTCCTCCCGGACCAGCCGCTCGTTGAGCAGGATGGCGTCCTCGTAGTTGTAGCCTTCCCAGGTCACGAAGCCGATCAGCACGTTCTTGCCCAAGGCAACCTCGCCGCCGGAGCAGGAGGGGCCGTCGGCAATGATCTGATTCTCGGTGACCCGCTCCCCTGCCGCCACGATGGGCCGCTGGTTGACGCAGGTGCCAGCATTGCTCCGGGTAAACTTGGTCAGGTGATAGGTGGACACGCCGCCGTCGTCATAGTGGACGGTGATGTCCGTGGCGGAAACCGCCGCCACCACGCCGGGGCCTTCGGCCTTGATGCAGACCTCGGAGTCCAGCGCCGCCCGGTGCTCGATGCCGGTGGCGACGATAGGCGGCTCGGTGGTCAGCAGAGGCACGGCCTGACGCTGCATGTTGGCGCCCATCAGGGCACGGTTGGCGTCGTCGTTCTGCAGGAAGGGAATAAAGGAGGTTGCCACGGAGATCATCATTCTGGGCGACACATCCAGATAGTCGATCATGTTCCGGTCCACCTCAATGATTTCGTTGCGGTGACGGCAGGTGATACGGGCGTTGGCCAGGCAACCGTTTTCGTCCAGCGGCTCGCTGGCCTGGCCGATATAGAAGTCGTCCTCCACATCGGCGGTCATGTAGTCGATGTCCTTCGTGACAAAGCCCGTGGTCTTGTCCACCTTGCGGTAGGGGGCCTCGATGAAGCCGTACTCGTTGATCTTGGCAAAGCTGGCCAGATAGTTGATCAGGCCGATGTTGGGACCTTCGGGGGTCTCGATGGGGCACATCCGGCCGTAGTGGGTGTAGTGAATATCACGCACATCGAAGGAGGCCCGTTCCCGGCTCAGACCGCCGGGGCCCAGGGCGGACAGACGGCGCTTGTGGGTCAGCTCGGCCAGGGGGTTATTCTGATCCATGAACTGGGACAGGGGCGAGGAACCGAAGAATTCCTTGATGACCGCCGTCACCGGCCGGATGTTGATCAGGCTCTGGGGCGTCACCGCATCCAGATCCTGCACGGTCATCCGCTCCCGGATGACCCGGTCCAGACGGCTGAAGCCGATGCGGAACTGGTTCTGCAGCAGCTCGCCCACGCAGCGCAGCCGCCGGTTGCCCAGATGGTCGATATCGTCGGGGGTACCCAGCCCCATGGCCACGCAGTTGAGATAGTTGATGGAGGCCATGATGTCGTCAATGATAATGTGCTTGGGGATCAGGTCGTCCATCCGCTCCTCGATGGCTTCCTCCCAGCCGTCCGCAGGGACGGTTTCCAACATCTGCCGCAGCACGGAGAAGCGGACCTTTTCCCGGATGCCGTACCGGGCCGGGTCGAAGGGCACGAAATTCTTCATGTCTACCATGTCGTTGGAGAAGACCTTCACCAGCTGGTCGCCCACCTTCACGGTGGCCTCATTGACGCCCCGGCGGCTCAGGTCGTGGGCCTGGGCCCGGCTGATGATTTCGCCGGGCATGACCAGGATCTCGCCGGTCATGGGATCGGCAATGGGCTCGGCGGCTTCCTGACCGGACAGTCTGGCCCAGATGTCCATCTTCTTGTTGAACTTATAACGGCCCACCTTGCTGACGTCGTAGCGGTGGGCGTCGAACAGCAGTGCCTCCAGATAGGCCGTAGCGGTTTCCACCGTAGGCGGCTCGCCGGGACGCAGTCGGCGGTAGATTTCCAGCAGGGACTCTTCCTTGGTCTTGCAGGGGTCCTTGTCCAGCGTGGCAAGAATCCGGGGGTCCTCGCCGAAGAGGGCCTTGATCTTGTCGTCGGTGTCCACACCCAGTGCCCGGATCAGGCTGGTGATGGGCAGCTTCCGGTTCTTGTCGATCCGGACCCAGAACACATCGGTATTGTCGGTTTCATATTCCAGCCAGGCACCGCGGTAAGGAATCACCGTGGCGGTATAGGTGTGCTGGTCCGCCTTGTCCACCTCGTGGCCGTAGTACATACCGGGAGAACGGACAATCTGAGAAACGATGACACGCTCTGCGCCGTTGATGACGAAGGTGCCGCCGTTAGTCATGATGGGGAAATCGCCCATAAAGATTTCCTGCTCTTTGATTTCGTCGGTTTCGGTGTTGCGCAGGCGCACCCGCACCTTGATGGGCCGGGCATAGGTGGCGTCCCGTTCCCGGCACTCCTCGATGGTATACTTGGGCTTTTCGTCCATGGAGTAATCCAGGAAACTCAGCTCCAGTTTACCGGAGAAGTCGGAGATGGTGCCCACGTCCTTGAAAACCTCCCGCAGGCCTTCATCCAGGAACCACTGATAGGAGTCCTTCTGGATTTTCAGCATATTGGGCATTTCGAGGATTTCTTCGTACTTTGCGTAGCTCTTACGCATGGTCTTGCCGTACAGTACGTCCTTGACCATTGCCATATGGATCATCACAGCCTTTCTTTCGGCCTGAGGCCGGAATCATGTGTTGCCTACTTGATACGCCAGGATCGGTTGTCAAAATCGCTGGTTTTCCGTCTTGACACGCTCCGGAGCCTGTGCTACAATACCCATGGTGGGGGAATGGTAAAAATACGCATACTCCCACAGTATGGAAGTCCATTTTACAGCATCGGCACGGGTTTGTCAATGGTGTAAAATGGATTTTTGCTGTTTTTTCCCGGTTTTCCCCTGCACGACAGGCGTCCCGACTCAGGTAAACACTCACGGCACAGGTCTGCCCCGGACACAGCCGCAGCCGGATCGGCGCTTGCGGCGGCAGCATCACCTGGCATTTCCGGGGCGAGCACCGGATCACCATTCCCACGCTTTACGACCGCGTTCACGAAAAAAATGGCGGAAACCTGCTGAAAGCAAATCGGAAGTCTCCCAAAAACGGAGACTTCCGATTTCTTTATTCCGTTTGCAGCGCCAGGAGGGCCGGTTCCTCCTCGAGAAACTGCCGGCCGATCACATCGCAGATGGCCCCCCGGCGGATCAGCGCATGGACCTCCGGAAAAGTGGCCCACCGGACGCCGTCCGTCTCCCCGGGCTGAAGGCGGATCTCGGACAGAGGCGTCCGTCGCCTGAGACAGTAGTGATCAAAAAACAGGTTCCCGTCCCGCACCGTCCGCAGCAGCCGGAATTCCTGCTCCGACGCCGAAATGCCCGTTTCCTCCCGCAGCTCCCGGGCAATGGCCTGGCAGCTGGTTTCCCCGGCCTGGGCCGCGCCGCCGGAATTTTCCCAGGTCCCGGCGGCGGTTTTTTCCGGTGCCCGGCGGGTCAGCAGCAGCTTGCCCCGGCCATCGTACACCCACACGCACACCACAAGGCCGTAGTCGCCTGCCGCCCAGGGCGTGCCGCGCAGGTGCCGCCGCCCGGTCAGGCGGCGGTTTTCGTCATAGACATCGTTCCATTCCGCCATCTCATCGCCTTCCCTGCTCTACCATGGCAAACAGACTCCGCAGCCGGATGGTCACCGCGCCCATGTTGGAAATTTCATCAATTTTGATCTGGGTGTAAACCCGTCCCGCCGATTCCAGAATGGACCGGACCTCATCGGTGGTCACCGCGTCCACGCCGCAGCCGAAGGACACCAGCTGCACCAGATGGAGGTTGTCTGCCGGGTCGCTCTCGGCAATATAGCGGGCCGCAGCGTACATCCGGGCATGGTAGGTCCACTGATTGCGCACACCGGTGGCAAAGGGCTTCACCCGATTGCTCAGGCTGTCCTCCGTCACCACCGCCGCCCCCAGGGACGTCAGCAGCGTATGAATGCCGTGGTTGATTTCCGGGTCCGCATGATACGGCCGTCCCGCCAGCACGATCACCGGCATTCCGGCCTTTTTCGCCGCCTGCAGATACCGCTCGCCTTCGGCCCGGACCCGGTTCAGGTAGTCCTCATAGGCACCGTAGGCCGCCGCCGACGCGGCATGGATCCTGGACGCCGTCACGCCGGGCAGGTACTTGGGCAGGACCTCCCGCATCCGCCTTTCAAACTGCTTCGGCTTGGCCAGCGAGAGAAAATCACTGAAAAGCGGAACGCTTTGCAGCTCCGGTACATTCATTTTCAGCACCTGGGGATAGTAAGCCACCACAGGGCAGTTGAAGTGGTTGGTGCCCAGCCCCTCGTCCACATTATAACTCATGTCCGGGTAAAAAATCAGATCCGGGGCCTGCTCCGCCAGCCAGCGGACATGGCCGTGCATCAGCTTGGCCGGATAGCACACCGTATCCGACGGTATGGTCTGCTGACCGGCCAGATAGGTATCCCGGCTGGAGAAGGGGGACACCAGTACGTTGCAGTCCAGTTTTTTCCAGAAAGTGTACCAGAACGGCAGCAGCTCGTAGAAATTCAGTCCCATGGGAATGCCCACGGTCTTTTTTCCCGGCTCCAGCTCGTTGCCCATAAAAGATTCCAGCAGCTTGAGCTTGTAATCGTACAGATCCATGGTCTGCTTCTGCTCGCTGCGGCCCAGCGGCTTGGAGCACCGGTTGCCCGCGATGTACTTCCGGCCGCCGCTGAAGGTATTCACCGTCAGGGAGCAGTGGTTGGTGCAGCCGCCGCAGGTAATGGTCTTTACCTGATGGCGGAACCCGGCCAGCCCTGCCACATCGATCAGCGTGGTCCGGCCGGTACCATGCTTTTTGACGTACAGCGCCGCGCCGTAAGCGCCCATCAGCGGCGCATACCGGGGCCGGATGACCTCCCGGCCGATTTCCTGCTCAAAGGCCCGCAGGACGCAGTCGTTGAGGAAGGTACCTCCCTGCACCACGATGTGCTTGCCCAGCGTTTCCGGATTGGCGCAGCGAATGACCTTGTAAAGGGCGTTTTTCACCACGCTGATGGACAGGCCTGCCGCAATATTCTCAATGCCGGCTCCGTCCTTCTGGGCCTGCTTGACGGAGCTGTTCATAAACACCGTACACCGGGAGCCAAGATCCACCGGCGCGTCGGCAAACAGGCCCAGTTTGGAAAAGTCCTCGGCGGTATAGCCAAGCGCCGCCGCAAAGGTCTGCAAAAACGATCCGCAGCCGGAGGAGCAGGCCTCATTCAGGTACAGATTGTCGATGGCGCCGTTGCGGATCTGGAAGCACTTGATATCCTGCCCGCCGATATCCAGGATGAAGTCCACGTCGGGGCGGAACTGCTCCGCCGCCGTATAATGGGCCACGGTTTCCACCATGCCCATGTCCACACCGAAGGCGTGCTTGATGATTTCCTCACCGTAGCCCGTCACCGCAGAGCCTGCAATATGCAGCGTCGGATAATCCGCATACAGCTTTTGCAGGTAGTCCCGGACCAGCGGCACGGGATTGCCGCTGTTGGAGGCATAATACGGCCGGAACAGATTGCCGTCCTCGTCGCACAACACCAGCTTCACCGTGGTGGAACCGGCGTCGATGCCCAGATACATGGGGTCGGCAGGCGCGTCCAGCTGCTGGATGCCCTCGGAGGCCGCGTCGTGACGGCTGCGGAATTCCCGATACTCCGCCTCGGACCGGAACAGAGGCCGGGCGTGACGGAAATCGCCGCTCCGCTTCTGCCGGAACAGCTCCGGCAGGGCCGCCACGTCCCTGGGCTGCCCCACGCCGGAGACGGCCGCCCCCAGCGCCACGAAATACAGGGCGTTTTCCGGACAGACGCCGGCGGTATGCAGCACCTCGTCAAAGCTGCGCCGCAGCTCCGGCAGAAAATGCAGCGGCCCACCCAGATACAGCACACGGCCGCCGATCTGCCGTCCCTGGGCCAGTCCGGCGATGGTCTGGCTCACCACCGCGTAAAAGATTCCGGCGGCGATGTCCTCCTTCCGGGCGCCCTGATTCAGCAGCGGCTGCACGTCGGACTTGGCAAAGACGCCGCAGCGGGAGGCAATGGTGTAAATTTTCTCGTGATGGGCGGCCAGATCGTTCAGCTCCTCCGGCGTCACCTGCATCAGCGCCGCCATCTGGTCGATGAAGGCGCCGGTGCCCCCGGCGCAGGTGCCGTTCATCCGCATCTCAAAGCCGCCGGTGAGAAACAGCATTTTCGCGTCCTCGCCGCCCAGTTCAATGACCACGTCGGTGCCGGGGCAGAACCGCTCCACCGCCAGCTTTTCGGCGTAAACCTCCTGCACGAAGGGAAGCCCCGTCTCCTCCGCCAGCCCCATGCCTGCCGAGCCGGACAGGGTGACGGCAAAGGACTCGCCGGGAAACTGCCGCTCCAGCTCGTCAAAGATTTCCGACGCCGTCTCCGGGATCCGGGACAGGTGCCGCCGGTAGGTGCTGTAGCGCAGCGCGCCGGTTTCGTCCAGCACCACGCATTTGAGGGTGGTGGACCCGATATCAAGCCCTAACTGTTTCATGGGAAGCCTCCGTTTCGTTTGCAATGGCCAGCATCAGCTTGATCCGGTTTTCCTGATTGACCCGGGATGCACCGGCGTCATAGTCCACCGGGAAAATATTGGCCTGGGGATAAGCCTCCCGCAGCTCCCGGATGGTGCCCTTGGCCACGATATGATTGGGCAGGCAGCCGAAGGGCTGGGTGCAGATCACGTTGCGGTAGCCCTTTTCGATCAGCTCCGCCACCTCGCCGGGCAGCAGCCAGCCCTCGCCCATCTTGACGCCCCGGTCGATCACCGTATCCGCCAGTTCCTTGACGTGGGAGAAGGGCGACAGCGCCGCAAACTCCGGATAGGCCTTCACCGCGTCGATCAGGTCCTGCTCCCAGGCGGCCACCACCTTCTCGGCCTTCCGGCCGAAGAAGCGCTTCACCCGGCTGCCGCCGTAGTAGCGGTAATCCACGTCGATGTTGGCCAGACAGTACTGGAAAAAGCCCAGCACGCCGGGGACCATCACCTCGCAGCCCTGGGAAAGCAGGAATTTTTCCAGCCCGTTGTTGCCGAAGGACGAGTATTTGACATAGATTTCCCCTACGATGCCCACCTTTTTCAGATCCTTGTTCTCCCGGGGAATGTCGTGGAAATCCCGGGCCATGGCCGCCAGATTCCGCCGCATGGCCGGGCCTGTCAGTCCCCGGTGATGCCGGAACTGGTCGGAAAGCGCGGCAATCCATTTGTCCACCACCCTCCGGGTGTCCCCGGGATGGACCTCGTAGGGCTGGCACTGATTTTTCAGCAGCATCAGCAGATCGCCGTACACAATGCTCCGGAAGGCGCACAGGATCATGGATGGCGTAATTTTGAAGCCGCTGTAGGTTTCCAGCATTCCGAAGCTGAGGGAAATCACCGGAACGTACTCCATGCCCATGTTTTTCAGCGCCTTCCGCAGCAGGCAGATGTAATTGGAGGCCCGGCAGCCGCCGCCGGTCTGAAACTGGATCAGCGCGCACTGGTGGGGGTCATAGTCGCCGCAGGTCAGGGCATACAGCTGCTGGCCCAGCGTGCAGATGGCCGGGTAGCACATATCGTTGTGCAGGTACTTCAGCCCGGTGTCAATGACCGCCTTGCCTTCGTAGTGCAGCACCTCCAGACGGTATCCGTGCATCCGGAATACCTCCGACAGCAGCTCCATGTGGGTCGGGAAAATGTCCGGTGCCAGGATGGTGTAGGTGCGTTTCATTTCTTTGGTAAAGTCCACCGCCATAGTTTTGGTTCTTCGCTCCTCGTTTTAGTCTGGTTCCGGTCCGGCGGCCGTAACGCCGGTCCGGGCGGGCGCAGGGCGCCGCGTTACGGTCGGCCGGGGACAAACTCCACCAGATCCGCAATGCTGCAATTGAGCACCACGCAGATTTTGGCCAGCGTCTCCAGCGTCACCGACTCGCCCCGTCCCATTTTGGCAATCACATTGGAGCTGAGGTTGGCCCGGGACTGGAGGTCCTTCTTTTTCAGCTTCAGATCAATCATGCGATGCCATAGCTTGTCATAGGAAAAACGGTACTCCATCGCGTTCTCCTCCTACCGAATATGGGACCTATCATACCGCGAAATCTTGTCAAACGCAAGGAGATTTCCCCATATGGACAGATTTTCTGCCGATTCGCAAAAGCGCTCCCACCGCCGCCGGTATCCGTTGTGGAAAATGCCCAGAAAGAATCCCCCGTCTGCCGAAAACGGACATGTACCCCCAATACTGGACAGCCAGTATTGGGGGTACATATCAAAACACAGACGGGGGCGCAGCATATTGGCCGTAGCGATTAAAATGCCGTCAGGATTTCCACCAGCATTCTGGTACAAAGCTCCATATCCTCCACCGGGATATACTCAAACCGGCCGTGATAATTCTGTCCGCCGGTGCACAGGTTCGGGCAGGGCAGCCCCTCAAACGACAGCCGGGCGCCGTCGGTGCCGCCCCGGATGGGCACGGCCACCGGGTGCATCCCCACGGCGGCCATGGCCTTTTTGGCCCGCTCCACAATCTCCATATGGGGCTCGATTTTCTCCCGCATATTATAGTAGCTGTCCCGCAGCGTCAGCGTCACGGTGCCCGGGCCGTACTTCCGGTTCAGGAACGCGGTGATTTCCTCCATCATCCGCTTCTTTTCCGTGAATTTCTCCATATCGTGGTCCCGGATGATGTAGCGCAGGACGGAATGCTCCACCTCGCCCTGCATATCCAGCAGGTGGAAGAAGCCCTCGTAGCCGTCGGTGGCCTCCGGGCGCTGATGGACCGGCAGCAGGGACTGGAACTCCATGGCAATCAGCTGGGAATTGACCATTTTGTCCTTGGCCGCACCGGGATGAATGTTCAGGCCGGTGAATTCCACCTTGGCCGACGCCGCATTGAAGTTCTCAAACTCGATCTCCCCCAGCGTGCCGCCGTCGGCGGTGTAGGCGTAGTCGGCGCCGAATTCCTTCACCCGGAACTTGTCGGCGCCGCGGCCGATTTCCTCGTCGGGGGTAAAGCCGATTTTCAGCGTGGCATGGCGCACGCCGGAGGTCAGCAGCGACTCCGCCGCCGAGAGAATCTCGGCAATGCCCGCCTTGTCGTCGGCGCCCAGCAGCGTGGTGCCGTTGGTGACGATCAGGTGCTTGCCGTGCTGGGTTTTCAGGCTGTCATAGTCGGATTCCCGGAGCCAGATGTCCTTTTCCGGGTTCAGCAGGATGTCGCCGCCCTCGTAGGGGACGATCCGGGCCTTGATATCCGCCCCGCTGGCATCGGGCGAAGTGTCCATATGGGCAATCAGGCCGATCACCGGCAGCGTCGGGTCGCCGGGGACCGTGCCGTACACATAGCCGTCGCCGTCCATGGCGGCATCCGCAATGCCCATGGCCTTCATTTCCTCCACCAGCGCCGCGCCCAGCAGACGCTGTTTGGCCGTGGAGGGGCAGGTTTCCGAATTTTCGTCGGATTGGGTGTCAAACTGCACATAGTGCAGGAAACGTTCCGTAACCGTCATCATAGTACCTCCTTATTGGGGAAAAGCCGCCGCAGACGCGGCGGCTTTACGATTTTGAATCAGTGCTTGGCCGCGTTGACCAGCTCTGCGGTGTCCTGTGCGATCATCAGCTCTTCGTTGGTGGGGATGACCCAGACCTGCACCTTGGAGTCGGGGGTGGAGATCAGCGTTTCCTTGCCACGGACCTGGTTCTTCTCGGGGTCGATCTTCACGCCCATGAAGCCCAGATACTCGCAGATGGCCGCCCGGGTGTTGGGAGCGTTTTCGCCCACACCGGCGGTGAAGGTCAGCACGTCGATGCCGTTGAGGGCGGCGGCGTAAGCGCCCACATACTTGGCCACTTCGTAGCAGAACTTGTCCAGCGCCAGGCGGCAGTCCTCGTTGCCCTTGGACGCGCCGTCCTCCAGATCCCGGAAGTCGGAGGACACGCCGGACATGGCCAGCACGCCGGACTTCTTGTTGAGCATGGTCAGGCAGTCGTCCACGCTCATGCCGTACTTGTTGCAGATGAACTGGACCACACAGGGGTCAATGTCGCCGGAGCGGGTGCCCATGGGTACGCCGGCCAGGGGGGACAGGCCCATGGAGGTATCCATGCACTTGCCGTCCTTCACCGCAGACAGGGAGGAACCGTTGCCCAGATGGCAGTTGACCATCTTGAAGTTCTTGGTGCCCATGATCTCGGCGGCCCGGCGGGCGATATACTTGTGGGAGGTGCCGTGGAAGCCGTAGCGGCGGATGTCGTCATTCTTATAGTACTCGGTGGGAATGGCGTAGCGGTAAGCTTTGGGCGGCATGGTCATGTGGAAGGCGGTGTCGAACACGGCCACCTGGGGGGTGTTGGGCATCACCGCCTGGCAGGCCCGGATGCCCATCAGGTTGGCGGGGTTATGCAGCGGGCCAAGGGGGATGCACTCCTCGATGGCCTTGATGCAGGCGTCGTCGATGATGCAGGAATCGCTGAACTTCATGCCGCCGTGGAGGACCCGATGGCCCACGGCGTCGATTTCGTCCACGGACTTGATGACGCCGTCCTCGGGATCCTGCAGGATGGACAGCACCGCCTCAATGGCCTCGGAATGGGTGGGCATGGGGATGTCTTTGACTACCTTCTTATCGCCGACCTTGTGGGTCAGGCGGCCGTCGATATAGATACGCTCGCACAGGCCCTTGGCGGAAACCTCACCGGTTTCCGGGTTCATCAGCTGATACTTCAGGCTGGAGCTGCCGGCGTTAATCACCAGAACATTCATTGGAATTGCCTCCTACAAATTTTAAGATTTCTTTTTTTCACCTTTTGTGGTATGATTGCCATAGGTAAATCTATTTTATAATACTTTCCCCCATTTCTCAACCCCCTGATTGGAAAATTTTTTCGGATTTGGACGAATACGGGAGGCTTTCTCATGACGGACACCTTTGATCTGCTTGTCTGCGGCGCGGGCTGCGCCGGCTTCTGCGCCGCCGTCACCGCCGCCGCGCTGGCCGTCCTGGCGGGGGTACTCCCCGGGCAGCTGGACACCGAGACGGTGCGGCAGACGCTGGACCGCGCCGGTGCCATCGTCCCCGGCCTGAGCCCCACCCGCTCCTTCCGGGATCAAATGGCGCCGCTTTGAAAAGGAGACCGCTTTGGAAATCATCGGAATTATCTGCGAATATAACCCGCTGCATCTGGGCCACGCCCGGCAGCTGACCCGGCTGCGGCAGGAAAACCCAGACCGGGGGCTGGTGTGCCTGATGAGCGGCAACTACGTCCAGCGGGGCCGCCCGGCCCTGTTCGACAAGGCCATCCGGGCCAGAGCCGCACTGGCAGCCGGGGCGGATCTGGTGCTGGAGCTGCCCGTCACCGACGTGCTGCGCTCCGCCGAGGGCTTTGCCGACGGCGGCGTCCGGATTCTCTCCGGCTTCTGCAACGGCCTGAGCTTCGGCGCAGAGAACGCCGACCGGGAGGCCCTGTGCGCCCTGGCCGGGACGCTGCTGTCGCCGGACTTCCCGCCCCGGCTGCGGGAAGCACTGGCCCGGGGCATTTCCTTCCCCGCCGCCCGGCAGCAGGCGCTGGAAGCTATGGGGGCCGACGCCCGTCTTCTGCAAACGCCCAACAACATTCTGGCGGTGGAGTACTGCAAGGCCGTCCTGCGCCGGGGCAGCGCCATGGCCCTGCTGCCCATGGCCCGGGGCGGGGACTATCACGCCGCCGAGGCCGACCCGGAGAACCCCTCCGCCACCGCCGTCCGGCGTCTGATCCGGGCGGGCGGCGACTGGCGGCCCTTTGTGCCGCCTGCGGCGGTGCCGCTGTATGCCGGAGCGCCGCTGCACACCATGGAAGCCGGGGAGCGGGCGGTGCTGGCGCTGGTCCGGACGCTGCCGGAGGAAGCCTTTGAAGCGCTGCCCGACGGCTCCGAGGGCCTATGGCGCAAGCTGATGGCCGCCTGCCGCCGGGAGGCGGGGGTGGAAGCCATTGCCGCCGCCGTCAAATCCAAGCGCTACACCCGCACCCGGCTGGACCGGATGCTCCTGTGCGCCGTGCTGGGCATCTCCCGGGACACGCTGGCGGCCCCCGCCCCCTACACCCGGGTACTGGCCATGAACGACCGGGGCCGGGAAATTCTGAAAAAAGCCCGCACCGGCGGCGCGTTTCCCCACACTGGCGACCGGACGGAGGGGGCCTATGCCGCCCTGGAGCGGCGCTGCGACGATCTGTACGGCCTGTTTGCCGCGGCAGAGCCGGAGCCGACCGGTCAGAGCCGGAAGCGGCGGCTGTATTACGCGCCCGGGGACGCACATTTATAAGTTTTTTACAATTTTCAAAATAACGCTTGCTTTTTCTTCGGTAAAATGCTAGGATCAAACACGACAAAACCTGCCCTGAAAAAGGAGGCGTCCCCATGAAAACCATACGCGTCACCGACTTCGGCATCGTCCCTTCCGCCGAAAATTCCTGCTCCGAGGCCCTGACAAAGCTGATTGCCGCCTGCGGCGACGACTGCGAAATCGTGTTCCCGGAGGGCATTTACTTCCTGACCGCCCGGATTCAGGTCCGGGGGCATCGCAATCTGACCCTCCGCGGTGAAAACGCCACGTTCCGGGTCCATTTCTGCAACACCGATCTGACCGGGCTGGACGGTGCCTTCCATTTTGAAGACTGCCGGAACCTGACGCTGGATCACCTGGTGTTCGACACCGACGTGTCCCCCAACATCGCAGGCGCGGTGTCCCGGATCGACCGGGAGGCGGGCTTCTTCGACGTCCGGTTCTTCGACGAGTTCCCCCTGACCGGCCGGGAGCGGCTGGAGGCCATCAACACCGTCGATCCGGAATACACGCCGGACTACCGGTTCGTCACCTACGAGCCGGTGCCCCACACCTATCTGGGCGACAACACCTTCCGGTTTGACGCCGCCGAAGCGGGGGCGGATTTAAGCCGCCTGTACGAAGGCCTGCTGGTCAACGTGCGCCATTGCAGCTACGGCCCGGCGCTGGCGACCTTCTGCAACGTGGAAACCGCCATGATCCGGGATATCACCATCACCGCCGCCTCGGGCTGCGTGTTCGTGGTCTTTCCCCGGTGCAGCGATTTCACCTTCCTGCGCTACCGGATCGCCCTGCCGGAGGGCACCCGCCGCCTGATGGCCGCCAACGCCGACGGCATCCACCTGCTGGGCCTGACCGGCACCTTCGTCATGGAGGACTGCTATTTCGAGGACCTGGGCGACGACGCTCTGAACATCCACAGCAAGGCCTGCATGGTCACCGCGCTGGAAGACGACCGCCACATGACCTGCCAGGGCGTGCGGACCCTGTCCGTCCGGGATCCCGCCACCCATATGGCAAACGGCGGAAAGCCCGTGTATGAGCTGGCCTATTTCCCCATGGGCGACAACTGGACCCGGCCCGGGGACCGGATGTACGTCTACGACCACGAAACGGTCCGGCAGAAGGGCCTTCTGAAGGTCACAGCCTTTGAAGGCACCGCCATGGAATTTGAAATTCTGGAGGGTACTGTCTGGGAAGGGGACATTCTGGCCAACGCCGAATACTACGCCGCCACCCAGATCCGGGGCTGCACCATCCGCAACACCCGGGCAAGAGGACTGCTGCTGCAAACCGACAATGTGGTGGTGGAAAACTGCCATATTTACGGTATGTCCCTCAGCGCCATTCTCCTGTCGCCGGATATCGACTACTGGTACGAGGTCGGCCCCTGCACCAACGTGGTCATCCGCAACAATCTCATTGAAAAATGCGCCTGCTGCGTCCACCGGTCCAACATGGGCGCCATCATCGTCAAATGCCGCCACGAGGAGGGCATCACCGACTCCCCCGCCGGGGTCCACAAGCATATTGCGATCACCGGCAACACCTTCCGGAACATCGGCGACAGCGCCGTCTTTGCGCTGGCCGTCCGGGACCTGCAGATCCGGGACAACCGGTTTGAAGACTGCTGCAATCTCCCCTTCGACGACACCATGGACTGCCTGCGCTACGACATTGCGCTGGTCAACTGCGATGAGGTGGCCGTCTCCGGCAACACCTCCACCCAGCCGGACGCCCGGCGGCTGCACTGCCGGAACGTCAATCTGATAACCGAATAACCCAATGGCCGCCCCGGAAAAGCCGGGGCGGCCGCACGTTACGCACAGACCCGGCGGCGCTGCATAAACTGTCCTGTAGGCAGTTTTCTGCCGATTTCCATCCTACCAACGGGAGGTTATCTCATGTCCGAGTCCTGTCTCTCTGCCCTCCGCTGCCGTCCGGAAGACCTGCGGGAGGCCATGTCCATTCACACCCGCAAAATTACGGACAGCTGCCGTGACAAGGACTGCATCGAGGATCTGCGGGTCTATCTGACCAAGGGATCCCAGGCCGTTCTGGACACCGCCGCCGGTGCCCGGGTCCGCTGCGCCGAGCTGCTGTACACCGGAATCGATGTGGAGCCGGTAGCCTTTGACCGGAACCACTACTGCATCGACGTCACCTTCTACTACCGCATTCTGGCCGATGCCGTGCTGGGCGCCGGACGTCCGGCGGCGCTGTACGGTCTGGCCGTCTTCTCCAAGCGGGCGGTGCTCTGCGGCGAAGACAGCCGCGCCCACATTTTCACCAGCGAAGTCCGGTTCGGCGGCGCCGACGATCCCGCCCGGTACCAGACCAACCGGCCCACCGCCGTGGTGGAGGTGCTGGACCCCATGGTCCTCAGCTCCAAGGTGCGGGACGTTTGCGAGTGCACCTGCAAGGAAACCGCGCCGGTGCAGATCCCCGCCGGAATCAGCCGACTGTTCGACGACGAGCTGGTGCTCTCCGGCGACCGGCGGCGGCTGTTCGTCACGCTGGGCCAGTTTTCCATCATCCGACTGGAGCGGGACGCCCAGCTGGTGGTGCCGGTGCTGGACTACTCCATTCCCACCAAGGAATGCTGCGATTCCCCGGGCTGCGCCGAGGATCCCTGCGAAATGTTCTCGAAAATTCCCTTCCCCGCCGCCCAGTTCGCCCCCCGGGGCTGCGACGCCAAATCCGGCGGCAAAAACGACGGCGACACCGGCAGCTGCGGCTGCTACCAGACCACTTAACCGCGCAAATGCCCCCGAAGCGGCCGCTTCGGGGGCAAAAAAATTGAAATTCGGTACGCTCAGTCCCGGCTCTGCATGGCCCGGCGGCGGGCGATGTTGATGGGACCTTCCTGCATATGGTTCATCCACGCCAGGCTCTTGCCGCAGCCGTAGGCCACGCAGGAGTCCGGGTCGTCGGCCAGCGTGCAGGCTACGCCGGTCCGCTCCGTCAGCATCTGGCTCATGCCCCACAGCTGGCTGCCGCCGCCGGTGAGGGTAATGCCGTTCACCGCCAGATCGCTGACCAGCTCCGGTGCCGTATCCTCCAGCACCGTCTGCACCTCGTCGGCAATCTGTCGGGCCGGACGGCGCAGCACGTCGAAAATCTCCGAAGACAGCAGCGTCGTCTCCCGGGGCATCCCGGTTTTGGCGTCCCGGCCCCGGACAATCATGCTGCTGTCCTCCGGCCGGGGATAGACGCAGCCGATCTGAATCTTGATTTCCTCCGCCGTGGTCTGGCCGATGATGATGCCCGTCTTCCGCCGGACAAAACGGGCGATGGCCTCGTCGAAGGCGTCGCCGGCCACCTCGATGGACGACGACGTGGCCACCGCGTTCATGCTCAGCACCGCGATGTCCGTGGTGCCGCCGCCGATGTCCACAATCATGTGGCCGTTGGGATTTTTCAGGTCCATTCCGGCACCCAGCGCCGCCGCCAGCGGTTCCTCGATCAGGTACGCCCGCCGGGCGCCCGCCTCGATGGCGGCGTTGATGACCGTCCGCTCCTCCACCTCGGTGACGCCGCTGGGTACGCTGATGACCACCCGGGGCTTGGGGGTAAACACGGAGGATTTGGTGGCGCTCTGCAGCAGCGTCTGGAGCATCCGCACCGTCATTTCATAATCGGAAATCACGCCGTTTTTCAGCGGATGCATGGCCACCACGTTGCCCGGCGTCCGGCCCAGCATATTGCGGGCGGCGGCGCCGACCTGCAAAATCTTGCCGGTATTGCGGTCCATGGCCACCACGGAAGGCTCCCGCACCACGACGCCCTTTCCGGCTACATAAATCAGGACATTGGATGTCCCAAGGTCCACACCCAGATCATTGGAAAAAAACTGCATATCCTTCACCTACTGTTTGTTCTTTGTTTCGTGGCGGGCCGCCGCCAGCGCCCCGCCGTAAACCTCTTTGGCACCGGCGGTCAGCAGCACCCGGGCACATTCGCCCATGGTGGCGCCGGTGGTAATCACATCGTCCAGCAGCAATACCCGTTTGCCCGCAAAGGCATCCCGGTTCACCGCCGCATAAGCGCCCAGCACGTTGGCCCGCCGCCTGGCCTGATCCTCCAGACCGGACTGAGGCGGGTTGTGGCGGATCTTTTTCAGCGTCCGCACCGGCGCGGTCCCCGTTTCGCGGCCCACCGCCCGGGCCAGCAGCTCCACCTGATCGTAGCCCCGGCGGAGCTTCCGCCGACGGCTCACGGGCACCCAGGTCAGCACGTCCCAGCCCTCGGGCAGGTCCTCCAGCAGCTTCATACCCAGAAGGCGGCCATAGGCCGGGGCGTAGGCCCGGCAGCCGTGGAACTTGTAGCGCAGCACGCTGCGCCGCACCGTGTCCCGGTAAAGCCACAGCGCCGTCCACCGCTTCAGGAAGGGGCGGGCGGCAGACGGTTTTGGCAGCACCGGCGCTTCCACCCGGCAAGTCCGGCACAGATCCGTCTCCTGCCGCTCCAGAATCCGGCCGCACAGCACGCATTTGGGCGGAAACAGGAGATTTTTCAGCATTTCCGTCAGGGTCATGACACATTGCCCTGAAGGCGGAGCTTCAGCCCCGTATAGCGGCGGTTTTTCCGGGCGTTTTCCGTCATGGCCGCCACGGTTTCCGCCCGGCCCACCAGAATCAGCAGCTCCCGGGCCCGGGTAATGGCCGTGTAGAGAATGCTGCGGCTGAGCAGATAGGGCGAACCGTTCCAGACCGCCAGAATCACCGCCCGGTACTCGCTGCCCTGACTTTTATGGACCGTCATGGCATAGGCCGGTTCCAGTTCCCCCAGTTGGGTGAAATCGTAGTCCGCCTCCCGGTCGTCAAAGGCCACCGTCACGGTCTCGGCCTCCGGGTCGATGGCCGCCACGGTTCCCACGTCACCGTTGAAAATGCCCGTTCCCACGGCGCTGCCGTCGGTCTTCTTCCACATTATATCATAGTTGTTGCGGATTTGCATCACCCGGTCGCCCTCCCGGAAGGAAAATTCTCCGTGGGCACGCTCTTTTTTATCCGGTGCCGGGGGATTGAGGGCCTGCTGCAGCAGCCGGTTCAGATTCACCGTGCCCGCGCCGCCCTTCCGGGTGGGAGTCAGCACCTGAATCTGGTCCGCAGGGATGCCCATCTTCTGGGGCAGCCGGGTGGTACACAGGCCGGTAATGGTCTGGCACACCGCCTCCTCGGACCGGCAGGGCAGGAAGAAGAAATCGCTTTTCACGTTCCTCAGGTCCGGCATCTGCCCTTCGTTGACCCGGTGGGCGTTCATGACGATCAGGCTCTGCTGGGCCTGCCGGAAAATCTCCGTCAGCCGCACCGCCGGAAGCACCCCGCTCCGCAGGCAGTCGGAAAAGGGAGAACCCGGCCCCACCGGCGGCAGCTGATCCGGGTCGCCTACCAGAATCAGACGCTTGCCCTGGGGGATGGCCCGCAGCAGGCTGGCCAGCAGGCGCACGTCCACCATGGACATCTCGTCCACGATCACCGCGTCGGCCTTCAGTGGGTTGTCCTCGTCCCGGACGAAGACCATCTGGCCGCTGGCGGGATCCAGGGTGGATTCCAGCAGCCGGTGGATGGTGGAGGCCTCCTCGCCGGTGACCTCCGTCAGCCGTTTGGCCGCCCGGCCCGTGGGGGCCGCCAGCACGCAGCGCAGCTGCATCCGGCTCAGCAGCGTCAGAATCCCCCGCAGGATGGTGGTCTTGCCGGTACCGGGGCCGCCGGTGACCAGCAGCACCCCGGACACCGCCGCCTCCCGGATGGCCTGCTTCTGCTGCTCGGAATAGGTAAGCCCGCTATCCCGGGCCGTCTCCTTCAGCAGCGCTTCCAGATTCCCGGGGGCCGGGAAATCCGTCCTGGCAAACTCCAGCAGCCGCCGGGCGCAGTAGGTCTCCGCCTCGTACAGCTCCGGCAGGTAATTCACCGTGATGCCCGCCAGCCTGTCCCGCACCAGCCGCTCGCCCTCCACCAGGCGGCCGATGCCCTCCGCCGCCGTCTCCGGCGAAACGGAAATCAGCTGGGCCGTGGCGGCCAGAAGCTTGTCCTCCGGCAGGAAGCTGTGGCCTCCGGACAGGTTGTACCGCAGCTCAAACAGCAGCCCGGCCTCCACCCGCCGGGGATCGTCCGCCTGCACGCCCAGCTCCACGGCAAACCGGTCCACCGCGCCGAAGGGGGCGTCCAGCCCGTCGTCCATCAGCAGATAGGGGTCGTCGTAGAGCAATTCCGTGGCCTGATCGCCGTAGAGCTTATAGGTTTTCACCGCCAGCTCCGCTGGGAGCTGATGCAGCGTGAAAAATTCCATCAGCTGCCGCATCCCCACCCGCTGGCGGAATTCCTCGCCGATGGCCTTTGCCTTGTCGGCGGAGATGCCCGGCACCTCCGCCAGCCGCCCCGGCTCCCGCTCCATGACCTGCAGCGTCTCGTCGCCGAAATGCTGCACGATCCGGGCGGCCATTCTGGGGCCGATGCCCTTGATGACCCGGCCCGACAGGTAACGCAGGATCTCCGTGGCGGTCTGGGGCATCAGCCGCTCCAGAAATTCCGCCTCGAACTGCCGTCCGTAATTCTGGTGGGTGCTCCATTTGCCCGTTATCATCAGCCGCTCGCCCACCACCGGCAGCGGGATGGTACCCACCACCGTAACGCTCTGGCCGTCCTGCCCCGTCAGGCGCAGAACGGCGTAGCCGTTATCGTAATTCTGATACACCACGGCGCCGATGACGCCCTGGAGAATTTCAAGTTCCTGTTCCATCAATCCGATTCCGCTCCCATTCCAGTCGCCGGACAAGCTGCTCCGGCGTGCAGACCGTCACTCCGGCCCGGCTCTCCAGCCAGCGGCGCTCCGGCTCCGACAGGCCGCAGTCCACCGCCAGCAGCGGTCCCCGGAGCAGTCCCGCCCCGTGCAGCCAGCCGTAGCGGCGCACCAGCGCTTCTTCACGCATTCCGCCCCGACACAGGCAGACCACCGCGCCGCCCCGGCCACCGGGAAGCAGCCATCCCGCCGCCGCCCACAGGCAGCTCAGGACGCCCAGCGCCGCAAAAAAGATCACCACCCACTGCCACGTCATGCCCATTCCCCCTCGGAAAAGGGTATGCGGCAGCGGCGGTTTTTGTTCCGACTCTCATAGTTTACAATAAAACGGGCAAAATGAAAAGAGGATTTTTACGCTCTTTTTGCGGAACCGTGAAAATCTTTGCCGAGCTTTATACAAAATCTCCTTGCAAACGTTTTTTCCTTGTAGTATAATGCATTTATGAAAATTTGGACTTTCGGGGGCATTGCATGAAAAATCTCACCGCGCTGGTGTGGCTGACACAGCTGGGCCTGAGTGTGGCCTGTCCGCTGGCCGGATTTATTCTGCTGGCGGTGTGGCTTCGCAGCCGGTTCGGCTGGGGCGGCTGGGTGCTGTGGGCCGGAATCGTGCTGGGTGTCGTCGGCGCAATCGACGGGCTTCGCACCTCGCTGAAGGCCATGGCCCGCCTGTCAAAACAGCCGCCGGAGCACAAAGCCCCCGGCGTCAGCTTTAACGATCACGACTGACCGGGAGGTTATCATGTACGCTCGCAAACTGGTTCTGCGGCAGACCGCCGTCGTCCTGCTGGGGCAGGTTGTCGGCATTGCCGCCATGTTCGGCATTTTCGCCCTGCTGCACAAGCTCGACACCTCCGTCCTGTGGGGCGGCGTGCTGGGCGGCGCCGCAGCCGTGCTGAACTTCTTCTTTATGGCCGTCTGCGCCTCGCTGGCCGCCGACAAGGCCGAGGCCCAGGACGTCAAGGGCGGCAAGGCGCTGATTCAGGTTTCGTTTCTCGTACGCTACGCACTGTTGTTTCTGGTGCTCTTCGCTGGGGCCAAAAGCGGCCTGTGCAACCCCATTGCGCTGGTCGTGCCGCTGATTTTTACCCGTCCTTCTCTTACGCTCAGTGAATTTTTTCGGAAGTCAGGTGGAAAACAATCATGAATGTTAGTGTAACCGGACCTTTTATTTACTTCACCATTCCCATCTTCGGCGGGATTCCCATTACCCAGACCACCGTCTCCTCGCTGATTGTCACCGTGCTTCTGATGATCGTCGGTGTTTCCCTGGGCAAGCACCTGAAAAAGCGGCCCGACGGCCGTCAGGTCCTGGTAGAAAAGGGCGTCGGCATGATTTACAGCATGGTGGTGGACACCATGGGCGCCCATAACGCCGACTGGGCGCCGTTCATCGGCACCATTTTCCTGAGCAGCATCTGCGGCACCTTCATCGGCCTGACCGGCTTCCTCCGGTCCGCAACCGCCGACCTGAGCACCACCCTGACCTGGGCTGTGATGGTGTCCGTCATCATCTGGTATCAGAGCATCAAGCGCAACGGTTTCCTCGGCTGGCTGAAGGGCTTTACGGAGCCGGTGGTGGTCATGACCCCCATGAACCTGATTTCCGAGGTGGCTCAGCCCGTCTCCATGGCCTTCCGTCATTTCGGCAACGTGGCCGGCGGCGGCGTCATCACCAGCATTCTCTATACGGCGCTGTCCGGCGTATCCGCACTGGTGCTGAACCTGATTGCAGGCAGCACCGTGGCGGTGGGCATCGTGCTGATTGCCGTGGGCATCGGCCTGCTTGTCTGGTGGAAGTCCGGCAAGAAGACTTCCCGACTGATTTTCGGCATCCTCATGTTGGTGCTGGGTGTTTTCGGCCTGATTCAGAAGGCCGGCTGGCTGTCCGGCGTGCCCGTCCTTGCATTCGGTATTCCTGCGGTACTTTCCGTTTACTTTGATCTGTTTTCCGGTTTCGTTCAGGCGCTGGTGTTCAGCCTGCTGACAATGGTCTACATTGCCGGTGCCTGCCCGCCGCCGGAGGAAGAGGCCGCGGAATAAAAATTTGTCATCCTATGAAAATCATGATGAAAACATTTTAGGAGGAACTTTTTATGGAACACGCAATCATTAAAGCTGCCTGCGCCATCGGCGCCGGTCTGTGCATGGGTATCGGCGCTATCGGCCCGGCTGTCGGTGAAGGTAACGCGGTTGGCAAGGCGCTGGAAGGCATGGCCCGTCAGCCCGAAGCGGCCGGTAACCTGCGGACCAACATGATCCTGGGCTGCGCCATCACCGAAACCACCGGTATTTACTCCCTGCTGATTTCCTTCCTGATTCTGTTCGCTCTGAACTGAGTTCGTCGGGACAAGTCATTAGGAAGGAGTCGAAACCGTGGAAGGATTTGAAAGTTTTATCGGCGTAGATTTCTGGACTGCACTGTTCATCCTGCTCAACACCGTCGCGCTGTTTCTGGTTCTGAAGCATTTCCTCTTCAAGCCGGTGAAAAAGATGATCGACGACCGCCAGCAGGAGATCGACGGTCTTTACAAGGACGCGGAGACGGCCAAGGCCGACGCGGATGCCATGCAGGCGGAATACCGGCAGAAGCTGTCCGCCGCCCAGCAGACCAGCGAGCGTCTTGTGAAGGAAGCCGTTGCCCGGGGGCAGAGCCGGGAAGAGGAAATCATCCGCAAGGCCAACCAGGAGGCTTCCGCCATTCTGGACAAGGCCGCCGCTGACATTGCCATGGAAAAGAAAAAGGCCGTCAACGATGCGAAGGATGAAATCTCCGGCATTGCCATGGCGGTGGCCGGAAAGATCGTCGGCCGCCAGCTCAACGACGCCGATCAGGCGGATCTGATCGACCACTTCATCAACGAATTGGGTGATCAGGCATGACCCGGATCGGAAATGTATACGCCCAGGCGCTTTATGACCTGGCGCAGGACGAAAACCTGACCGACGAGCTGCTGCAGCAGCTGACCGTACTCAATGAGAGCTTTGCACAGGAGCCGGCGTTTCTGCGGCTCCTGTCCTCGCAGAATATCGGCAAGCAGGAGCGCTGCGCCATTCTCGACGAGAGCTTCCGCGGAAGCATCCACCCCTATCTGCTGAATTTCCTGAAAATTCTCACGGAGAAGGGGTATGCCCGCCAGTTCCCCGACTGCTGCGCCGCTTACAGAAATCTCTATCAACAAGCCCATGGCATTCTGCCCGTCACCGCCGTGACCGCCGTGGCGCTGTCCGGCGAGCAGGCAAAGAAGCTCACCGAAAAGCTCTCCCGGATGACCGGCAAGCATATTGCGCTGGAAAACCGGATCGATCCGTCGGTTCTGGGCGGCGTTCGCCTGGATTACGACGGCAAGCAGCTGGACGACACGGTGGCCCATCGTCTGGAGGCCGTCCGCAGTCTGCTGAAAAACACCGTACTCTGATCAGAAAGCAGGGACAGTATGGAACTCAAACCCGAAGAAATAACGAAAATCATTCGCAGCCAGATCAAGAACTACGAGGCGAAGCTGGAACAGAGCGAAACCGGCGTGGTCATTCTGGTGGGCGACGGCATTGCGAAGGTTTCCGGTCTGGACAAGTGCATGGCCGGTGAGCTGGTGGAATTCCCCAACGGCTCCTACGGCATGGCGCAGAATCTGGAGGAGGACACCGTTTCCGTCGTCATCCTGGGCACCGACCAGGGCATCAAGGAAGGCAGCGTGGTCAAGCGCACCGGCCGGGTCGTGTCCGTCCCCGTGGGCGAAGGACTCATCGGCCGTGTCGTCAACGCGCTGGGCGCCCCCATTGATGACAAGGGCGCCATCACCGCGGCAGGCTACGCCCCCATTGAAGCCCCCGCCCCCGGCATCATCGACCGGCAGCACGTCGATACCCCCCTTCAGACCGGCATCAAGGCCATCGACGCCATGATCCCCATCGGCCGCGGCCAGCGGGAACTGATTATCGGCGACCGGCAGACCGGTCAAACCACCATCGCCACCGATACCATTCTGAACCAGAAGGGGAAGAATGTGATCTGTATTTACGTTGCCATCGGCCAGAAGCGGTCCACCGTGGCCCAGGTTGTGGAAAACCTGGCCGCCGGCGGTGCCATGGACTACACCATCATCGTCTCCGCCACCGCCTCCGAGCTGGCCCCCATGCAGTACATCGCCCCCTATTCCGGCTGTACCATGGGCGAATACTTCATGCATCAGGGAAAAGACGTGCTGATTATCTATGATGATCTGAGCAAGCACGCCGTGGCCTACCGTGCCATTTCCCTGCTGATCCGCCGTCCCCCCGGACGGGAAGCCTACCCCGGCGACGTCTTCTACCTCCACTCCCGTCTGCTGGAGCGTGCCGCGCATCTGTCCCCCGCCAAGGGCGGCGGCAGCCTGACGGCGCTGCCCATCATCGAGACCCAGGCCGGCGATGTCTCCGCCTATATCCCCACCAACGTCATCTCCATCACCGACGGCCAGATCTTCCTGGAGTCCGAGCTGTTCAACTCCGGCGTTATGCCCGCCGTGAATCCCGGTATTTCCGTGTCCCGTGTGGGCGGCGACGCCCAGATCAAGGCCATGAAGAAGGTTTCCGGCTCGCTGAAGCTGCTCTACTCCCAGTACCGGGAGCTGCAGAGTTTCGCTCAGTTCGGTTCCGATCTGGATGCGGACACCAAGTCCCGTCTGGCCCTGGGTCAGCGGATCGTGGAGGTTCTGAAGCAGAAGAACAACTCCCCCGTGGAGGTCGCCCATCAGGTGTGCATCCTCTACGCCGTGACCCACGGCTACCTCAACGACGTGGCCGTGGAGAAGATCCCCGACTTTGAACAGCGGCTGTACGAATTCATGGATAACCGCCACAGCCAGGTGCTGGAGGCCATCCGCACGACCGGAAAGCTCGAAAAGGACACGGAAGAAGCCCTGAAGGCCGCGCTGACCGAACTTCTGGTAGAATTCGTGGCGGTAAAGTAAGGAAAGGAGGCTCCGCATGGCTGGTGTTTCCACCAAGGATATCAAAAACCGGATCCGCAGTATGGAGAGCACGAAGCAGATCACCAAGGCCATGGAAATGGTCGCGGCCTCCAAGCTCCGCCATGCCCAGGCGCGGGTTTTGAACTCCAGACCTTATTTTGAGATTTTCTACGCGGCGATTGCCGACATCGTCAATTCCAATCAGGATTTTTCCTCCCCCTATCTGACGGCCCGGCCGGTACGCAAATCCGTGTATCTGGTCATCGCCGGTGACCGGGGGCTGGCCGGCGGCTACAACAGCAACGTGCTCAAGCTGGTGGAGTCCGAAATTGCCGGGAAGGACGTCACCGTGCTTCCCATCGGCAAGAAGGCCGTGGACTTCTTCAAGGCCCGGGGCATTCCGCTGCTGACGGAGAGCTATGCCGACGCCGCCGACGTGACGGTGGGCGACTGCTTCTCCATCGCCAAGCAGCTGGCCAAGGCCTATCTGGCCGGAGAATTCGACGAAATCCGGGTCACCTACACCAATTTTGTTTCCGTCCTGTCGCAGACCCCCTCCTCCCTGCAGATGCTCCCGCTGGTGCAGCAGCAGGGCCGCCGGGAACCCAAGCAGGCCACGGACATTCTCTATGAGCCGGGCAGCGTGGAAGTGTTCGACGCCATCGTGCCCGAATATCTGGGCGGCATTCTCTACGGCGCCATCTGCGAAAGCCGGGCCTCCGAGCAGGCGGCCCGCCGGACCGCCATGGACGCGGCCACCCAGAATGCCGAGGATATGATCGCCGATCTGAGCCTGAAGTTCAACCAGGCCCGTCAGGCGTCCATTACCCAGGAGATTACCGAAATCGTAGCAGGCGCAGAAGCCTGATTCCTAACGAAGGAGATGAACCCAATGGCCAAAACTATCGGAACGGTGGTCCAGATTGTGGGCCCCGTTCTCGACATCCGTTTTCCGGATAATCATCTGCCCGAGCTGCTGAACGCCATCGAAATTCCCCACGGCGAGCAGACCATCGTGGCGGAGGTTGCCCAGCATATCGGCGACGATGTGGTGCGCTGCATCGCCATGAGCTCCACCGACGGCCTGCAGCGCGGCACGGAAGCCATCGACACCGGCGCGCCCATCAGTGTCCCGGTGGGTGAAGACTGCCTGGGCCGGGTGTTTAACCTGCTGGGCCAGCCCATCGACGAGGCCGGTCCTGTCAATACCAAGGAGCATTGGCCCATCCATCGCCCCGCTCCCTCCTATGCGGAGCAGCAGCCGGCCACAGAAATTCTGGAAACCGGCATCAAGGTCGTCGATCTGATCTGCCCCTATGCCAAGGGCGGCAAAATCGGTCTGTTCGGCGGCGCAGGCGTGGGCAAGACGGTTCTGATTATGGAACTGATCAACAACGTGGCCAAGGCCCACGGCGGCATTTCCGTCTTCACCGGCGTCGGCGAGCGGACCCGTGAAGGCAACGACCTGTATAACGAAATGACCGAATCCGGCGTTATCAAGAAAACCGCCATGGTTTACGGTCAGATGAACGAGCCGCCCGGAGCCCGTATGCGGGTGGGCCTGTCCGGCCTGACCATGGCCGAGTACTTCCGGGATGTGAAGCATCAGGACGTGCTGCTCTTTATCGACAACATCTTCCGGTTCACCCAGGCCGGCTCCGAGGTTTCCGCCCTGCTGGGCCGGATGCCTTCCGCCGTCGGCTATCAGCCCACGCTGGCAACGGAAATGGGTGCCCTGCAGGAGCGGATCACCTCCACCAAGAACGGCTCCATTACCTCCGTTCAGGCGGTTTACGTCCCGGCGGACGACTACACCGACCCGGCGCCTGCCACCACCTTCGCCCATCTGGACGCCACCACGGCGCTGGACCGGGGTATCGCGTCGCTGGGTATCTACCCGGCCGTGGACCCGCTGAACTCCTCCTCCCGGATTCTGTCCCCGGAGATTGTGGGCAAGGAGCATTACGAAACCGCCCGTGCCGTGCAGCGGATCCTCCAGCGGTATAAGGAGCTGCAGGACATCATCGCCATCATGGGCATGGACGAACTGAGTGAGGACGACAAGCTCACCGTCAACCGAGCCAGAAAGGTCCAGCGGTTCCTGTCCCAGCCCTTCTCCGTGGCCGAGCAGTTCACCGGCTACGAGGGCAAGTATGTGCCGCTGAAGGAAACCATCCGCGGCTTCCAGGAAATTATCGACGGCAAGCACGACGAGATTCCCGAATCCTATTTCCTGTATGCCGGTACCATCGACGACGTGGTCGAAAAATATCGGAAGGGTGAGAACGCATGACCGGCTTCCCGCTGAAAATCGTGACTCCGGACGGTCTGGCTTTTGACGGTCAGGCGGAAGAGCTGGTGGTGCGGACCACCACCGGTGATCTGGGCATTCTGGCCGGGCACGTCAGCTGCGTTGCCCCGCTGGGCATGGGACGGGCCACCATCGTCACCGACGGGAAGCGGCGCTACGCCGCCTGCATCGGCGGCATGGTCTCCGTCGTGGGCGGAAACGTCACGCTGGTGCCGACCACCTTCGAGTGGGCGGAAAACATCGACGTGGCCCGGGCGGATGCGTCCTATCATCGGGCGGAGGAAGTGCTGCACCGCAAAGGCGCCTCCGAAACCGAGCTGAAGCTGGCCGAAGCCCGCCTGCGTCGGGCGCTGGTCCGTAAAGGCGTGGCCTCCGACCTCTGAGAGCCTTCTTTCGGCGCCTCTCCGTTCCCCGGAGAGGTGCCTTTTTTACAATTCATGCAAAAATTCACATTTCCTCTTGTAAATTCCGCCGTTTTGGCGTATACTTAGCCTATACCATCGCTATTCTCAGAACATAAAGAGGGGTTCACTATGAATTTGATTTCCGTACGCGATTTATTCAAGAACACCGCCGCGTATGCCGGAAAAGAAGTGGAGGTCTGCGGCTGGGTCCGGTCCATCCGGGCCAGCAAGCAGTTTGGCTTCATCGTCCTCAGCGACGGCACCTACTTCACGCCGGTGCAGGTGGTTTATCACGATACCATGGAGAATTTCCAGGAAATCTCCAAGACCAATGTGGGCGCGGCGCTGATTGTCAAGGGCACGCTGGTGGAAACCCCCGAGGCAAAGCAGCCCTTTGAGATTCAGGCGGAGACCGTCACCGTGGAGGGCGCTTCCACCCCCGACTACCCCCTGCAGAAAAAGCGCCACACGTTGGAATATCTGCGGACCATGACCCATCTGCGCCCCCGGACCAACACCTTCCAGGCCGTTTTCCGCGTCCGGAGCCTGATTGCCTACGCCATTCACCAGTTCTTCCAGGAGCGGGACTTCGTCTATGTCCATACGCCGCTGATTACCGGCTCCGACTGCGAGGGCGCCGGTGAAATGTTCCAGGTCACCACCATGGATCTGAACAACCTGCCCCGGACCGAGGACGGCAAGGTGGACTACAGTAAGGACTTCTTCGGCAAGCCCACCAATCTGACCGTGTCCGGCCAGCTCAACGGCGAAACCTTCGCCATGGCCTTCCGGAATATCTACACCTTCGGCCCCACCTTCCGGGCGGAAAATTCCAACACCACCCGCCATGCCGCCGAATTCTGGATGATCGAGCCGGAAATTGCCTTTGCCGATCTGGACGACGATATGCGTCTGGCCGAGGACATGATCAAGTATGTCATTTCCTATGTGCTGGAGCACGCGCCGGAGGAAATGAACTTCTTCAACCAGTTCGTGGATCAGGGGCTGCTGGAGCGGCTGCACCACGTCCTGAACTCCGATTTTGGCCGGGTGACCTACACCGAGGCCATCGAAATTCTGGAAAAGCACAACGACAAGTTCGACTACCCCGTCCACTGGGGCTCCGACCTCCAGACCGAGCACGAGCGGTTCCTCACCGAGGAAGTGTACAAGCGCCCCGTGTTCATCACGGACTACCCCAAGGAGATCAAGGCCTTCTACATGAAGCTGAATCCCGACGGCAAGACCGTCGCCGCCATGGACTGCCTGGTGCCGGGCATCGGCGAGATCATCGGCGGCAGCCAGCGTGAGGACAACTATGCGCTGCTGAAATCCCGGATTGAGGAGCTGGGCATGAAGCCGGAGGACTACGGCTTCTATCTGGACCTGCGGAAGTACGGCTCCGCCCGCCACGCGGGCTTCGGCCTGGGCTTCGAACGCTGCGTCATGTACCTGACGGGCATGGGCAACATTCGGGACGTGCTCCCCTTCCCCCGCACCGTGGGCAACTGCGATATCTAAACAGGCAGAGCAACGTCCTCTCAGTCACCTTCGGTGACAGCGCTCCCAGAGGGAGCGCCAAGGGGTGTAACCGTTCAAAAGGAGCGTATCGGCAACCGATACGCTCCTTCCTCTTGTTTTACGGCTCCCGCAGCAGGCGTTTCACAGCGTTCCGTTGGGCGCGATGCCGAGCAGATATTCCACGCCGATGGCCACCAGCACCACCAGCAGCGACACCAGAAAGCCGTGCAGCATGGGCTTGGCACCGGAACGGCACAGCACCTTGAAATCCGTATTCAGGCCGATGGCCGCCAGCGCCGCCACCATCAGAAATTTACTGACGGATTTCATCACCGATGCCGCGGCATCCGGAATCAGCCCCAGGCTGGTCAGCGCCGACATGGCCAGAAAGCCCAGAATGAACCAGGGAAACACGGACTTCATCCGGACCTGCACCGTGCCGCCGACGGCACTTTTCTTTTTCAGCCGAAGTTCAATGGCCGCAAACACCAGAACCGCCGGAATAATGGCCAGCGTCCGGGTGAGCTTGACCATGGTGGCGAAATCACCGGCCGCTTCGCTGAAGGCATAGCCGGTCGCCACCACGCTGGAGGTATCGTTGACCGCCGTCCCGGCCCACAGGCCGAAGGCCGCATCGGACAGGCCCATCCACCGGCCCAGGAGCGGAAACACGACGATCATCACCGTGTCAAACAGGAAGGTGGCGGAAAGGCCATAGGCAATGTCCAGATCCGTCGCTTCAATCACCGGCGCAATGGCCGCAATGGCCGAGCCGCCGCAGATGCCGGTTCCGGCGTTGATCAGGCTGCTGGTTTCCCAGTTCAGGCCCAGCGCCTTGCCGATCAGCGCACCCAGCCCGAAGCAGGTGGCCAGCGTGAACAGCATCACCGTCAGCGAAAATCTGCCCACCGTCAGGACCGTCCGGATATTCAGACTGGCGCCCAGCAGGATAATGGCAAATTTCAGGATTTTCTTGGAGGTAAAGCGGATGCCCGGCGCCGTCACCGCGTTGGGCTTCCAAATCCCATGGATCAGCATTCCGAGAAACAGAGCGATCACCGACGCGCCGATCACGGTAAAGCCCGCCGCTTCCTCCCCGTATTCCAGCGCCTTGGCCAGCGCCGCAATGGCCAGCGCCGCCGCCATGCCCGGCAGCATTTTTTTGATTTTTTCCATTTTTCCTCTTCCCGAAAACGCCGCCCCTGTTTTGCTTGCAGGGGCGGCGTTGTCCTTTTTATTTCTTTCGCTTCCGCATCAGGTAGAAATCCAGCTTTTCCTTCATTTCGTCGGGCATCTCCCGGTTCACCGGGCAGTGCCTGGCGCAGGCCATCCGCTCCGTAAAGGCGGTGATGAAGGCGATATCCTCCACCATCTGGCGGCCGCTCATAACCTTGCGGGTGTCGTAGCTGTTATGAATCGTGGCCGTGTTGGAGGGGGCGATCCGGGCAAAGGACAGGGCCGGAACGCCGCTGTCAGCAAAGGGTGTGGAGTCGCTGGAATACACGTCCTGGCTCACCGCCATGCCGAAGCCCAGCTCGGCCGCCATGTATTCCACATAATGTACCAGCTTCATCTCCGACGTGCAGCAGGCGATGAATTTGCCCATGATGCAGCCGATCATATCCAGATTGATGTTCAGCACCACCTGATTCAGCTCGTCCTTGTGGGCCGCCACATAGGCCTTGGAGCCAAGCAGGCCCCGCTCTTCGCAGCCGCACCAGACAAACCGCAGGCCGTAGCGGTGGGGATGGTCCTTAAAATACTCCGCCACCCCCAGCAGGCCCACACTGCCGGACATATTGTCGTAAGCGCCCTGAGACAGGGAGGTGGAATCGTAATGGGCCGTCAGGACGATGGTTTCCGGAATGTCGCCGGGCAGGTCCAGCACCACGTTCTGGGACTGGCCCTCATACTCCCGCTGCTTCAGCGTGATTTTTGCGGTGGTGACGCCCTTGTCGATCAGGGCAATGGCCGTCTTGGCGTTGATGTTCACGCCGGGGATTTTGTTGCCCTTGCTGACATAGCTACGAAGCTCCCGCTGGTCGATGTCCTCGTCGGCATAGTTGGCGTTGCCGTCGTAGGTGATAAAGCCAACCGCGCCGTTTTCCAGCAGGTCCTGATACATCCAGTAGCCCAGATAGCCGTCAATCATGACGATTTTGCCCCGGCACAGAGACAGGGAATGGGGATCGGTATGCCGCAGATAGTAAAACGGGGCCTCCACCTCGCCGCTGCCGGCGCAGAGATAGCCCTTGCAGGGCACCGCCACGCCGTCCAGCAGGACCTGGGCCTCCTGGATTTCGGCCATGTCCACGGCAAACGGCTCCAGCCTGGCCTCCAGCCCCATGGCCGCGCAGCAGTCCTGCAGATAGGCCGCCGCCTTCCGCTCCGCCGGGCCGCCGCCCATCCGGATATACGCGGTATCCTCAAAAATTTTCATTACCTGAGATGCGTTCATGATCTTCTCTCCTTTTCTGACAGATGCTTTCATTCTAACGCAGTTTCCCCGGAATTGCAACCGGGAATTACCTGTTTTGTCTTTCGGTACCGGACCGGTGTCATTCCGCAGCGGACACGGAACACATGGAGAAAGTGGGACAGCGAGCAAAACCCGCACCCGGCGGCGATTTCCGTCACGGACTGATCCGACAGCCGCAGCAGCACCTTGGCCCGCTCCAGCCGCAGGGAAATCAGATATTCCTTGTACCCCACCCCCATGACGGCGTGGAACCGGTTGCTGAAATGGCTGGGGGAAAAGCCCGCCAGCCGGGCCAGCTGCTCCAGCGTCACCGGCTCCCG
This sequence comes from uncultured Eubacteriales bacterium, assembly GCA_905205195.1. Taxonomy (GTDB): domain Bacteria; phylum Bacillota; class Clostridia; order Oscillospirales; family Oscillospiraceae; genus Faecousia. The sequence continues at coordinate 25,864 of CAJLCS010000002.1, read as the reverse complement.
GTAGTGGCCCCGCAGGTAGGCCGCCGCCTTCTGAATGGGCTTGTCGGACAGATCCGGCAGGCCGTTCTGATTCTGCCGGAGGACCTCCGCCAGAATGCAGGTCATCAGGCTGGCGGTATAGCTGCGGCTGTAGGGCGCGTCGGCGGTGTACTCCGCCCGGAGCCGCCGCATGAGCCACACCAGCCGCTCCGCCGTCTCCGGGTCCAGCCGGGCCACCACGAAGCCGGACAGCTCCAGACGCTCCCGGACCGCTTCCTCGTCCACACAGGCCGGGGTAAAGGTCAGATTGAGCAGTTCAATGGGCGCTCCGTCGGCGGCAAAGCTGTGATAATCGGTGGGGGTAATCAGCACCAGCGTATCGGGCAGCAGCGCGTAGGAAACACCGTTGATTTCCGTGGTGCCGGTGCCGCTGCGGTACAGCTCCAGCTCGTAAAAATCGTGCCAGTGCAAATGGACCCCGCCGCTGGTCCGCTCGGACACCTTGACCTGAAAGGCTTCCAGCACATTATTGCGGACAGGCATTCGATCCATGGCCGCACCCCCTTTCTTACGGCTCTATGATAGCACAGCTCCGGCCGTTTTTCCAGAATTCCGCAAAAAAATGCTGGCATTGCGAAAAAAAGCGCAAGTTCTTTCCGGCGGAACGTGCTATACTGAAAGCACCGATCTTTAGGAGGTTTCGCCATGTTTACCTTTCAGAATGAACGTTATACGCTGCAATTTGACGAACAGGCCGGGGCCATTGATTCGCTGACCGACCGGGGGCAGGAGTTTGTCGCCAAAAAAACCGCAGTTTTCCGTCTCAGCACCCGGGATGAGGATGCCGGGCAGGAGATTTTTGACACCGGGGACTTCACGTTGCTGCGCTCTGCCGCCGACGAAGGGAGCTTTACGGCGGTATACGGCCGGGAAGGCCTGACCGTCACCGTCTCCGCCGAGGCCGGTGACGAAATCCGCTGGCACATCGCCGTGGAGGTGCCGGAAAACCGGGTGGCCGAATGGGTCAATTTTCCCCAGATCGTGGTGCCCGATGCGCTGAAGGACCGGGGCGGCGACGCAAAAATCCTCTGGGGCTTCAACGAAGGCGTGATCGTGGACGATCTGGACCTGCGGCAGAAGAATTTCCCCTATCTGGAGCCGACGTACCCCAGCCTGGGCGTGATGGGCATGTACCCCGCCATTGTGGAAAGCCAGTGCATGGCCTACTGGAACGACCGGGGTGGCCTGTACTTTGCGGCCCATGACCCGGACGACTGCCTGAAAGGCATCGACTTCTACCGGGTGGAAGGAGGCATTCTGCTCCAGTTCCGGCAGTTCTGCGGTGCCCGCTTCGGCCAGAGGTACGAAATGTCCTTCCCCATGGTGATGAATTTCTTCACCGGCCCCTGGCAGACGGCAGCAGAGCTGTACCGGGTGTGGCTGGACGGCGCCAAAACGCTGCCCAGGATCTTGGAAAACCGGCAGCTTCCCGCCTGGTACGGCCAGTCCCCGGTGGTGGTGACCTACCCGGTGCGTGGCGTCCACGACACCGACGACATGGCCCCCAACAAGCTCTACCCCTACACCAACGTGATACCCCACATCGAGCGGCTGGAAAAGGCCTTCGGCAGCAAGATTCTGGTGCTGCTGATGCACTGGGAGGGCACCGCCCCCTGGGCACCGCCCTACGTCTGGCCCCCCTTCGGCGGCGAGGCAGAATTCCGGGCCTTTGCCGATATGCTGCACGCGCGCGGCAACATTCTGGGTGTCTATTGCAGCGGCATGGGCTGGACCCAGCAGAGCAATCTGATTGCCGCCTACAATAAAACAAAAGAATTCAACGAAAATCATCTGGAGGACGTGATGTGCCTGTCCCCGGAGCAGACGCTGCCGCTCAGCCGCATCTGTACCGCCCAGCGCTCCGGCTATGATCTGTGCCCCACCCAGGACTTTACCGTCCGGACGCTGCAAAGCGAGGTGGCGAAAATGACCGCCGCCGGCATCGACTATATCCAGCTGCTGGATCAGAATCACGGCGGCACCTCCTACTTCTGCTACAGCAAAAAGCACGGCCATCCCCCGGTGCCGGGCAAATGGCAGGTGGACGCCGTGAAGAAGCTGCTGAAAACCGTGGAGGAAGGCACCGGCTCTGTGCTGTTCGGCTGCGAATCCGCCGCTGCCGAGGCCTACCTGCCCCAGCTGCTGTTCAGCGACAACCGGTTCAACCTGAACTATGTGGTCGGCCGCCCGGTGCCGCTGTATGCCTACCTGTACCACCAGTATGTCAACAACTTTATGGGCAATCAGGTGTGCAGCGTGGGGCACATTCAGAACGACAAGTCCCCCTTCAGCGCGCTGGAGCGGCTGACCTACTCCTTCGTCGCCGGTGACATGATGACGGTGATCCTCAATCAGGACGGCGGCTTCAACTGGAGCTGGGGCCAGCGGGACATGAACGATCAACCGGATCAGGAGAGCATTGTGACGCTGGTGCGGAATCTGAACCTGTGGCGTCAGGGCAGCGCCGCCAAATATCTGCACACCGGACGCATGGTGCTTCCGGCCCCGGTTTCCTGCAAGGAAATGGATCTGGTCCGCAATGACGGTTCCGTGCTGAAGCTGCCCGCCGTCCATACCTCCGCCTGGCTGGCCGAGGACGGCACCCTGGGGCAGATTCTGGCCAACTACACCTGGGAGCCGGTGACCTGCCGGGTCCGCCTGCCGGAGGGCGACTGCACCCTGTACGAAACGCCGGACTGCGGCAGCACCCTGCCGGGGGGAACGGCGGAGATCACCGTGCCGCCCCTGTCCGCCTGCCTGATCGTCCGGGCCTGACCGGGCAAACCCGGAGCCTTTTGACCTTTTCCCTCACTGTTTTGACATTCCGGGGCGAATTTATTGCTTTCCGGCTGCAGCAATGCCCCCGATGAGATTCCCCCGATTTACGACCTGACCGTGGCGGTCAAGTGCGATGCCGCGCCCAAGTCCGTCATGCTGGAGCCGGAGCATCGGCCCGCCGACTACACCTACGACGGCGCCTATCTTCATGTGAAAATCGAAAAGCTCCACATTCACACCATCATCGTGGTGGAGCCGTAATACGCACTGCGGCCCGCCGGATCCGGCAGGCCGCAGTGTTACGGTTCTTTTTGCAGGGAACGGCAATAACGGTAGGGCGTCATGCCGTATTTCCGCTTGAATTGCAGAATGAAATAGGAGCTGTCGCAGAAGCCCGCCGCCAGGGCCGTCTCCGTGATGTTGTGCCCCTGCTCCAGCAGCCGCAGTGCCTCCTGCAGGCGCCGGTTCTGCACATAGGCCGTGGGCGTCATGCCGGTATGCTGCCGGAACAGCCGCTCCAGCGTGTTGACGCTGACGTGGGCCGCCCGGGACAACTCCCCCACGGACACCGGACCGCTGAGATGGTCCGTCAGATAGGCCAGCGCCTGCTCCAGCGGTGCCGGGCGGCTTTGGGTTTCCCCGTTTCCGGTGCTGCCGGTTTCCAGCAGCGCCATCAGGCCCCAGAAATGGGACGCCTGGGCGGCAGGCGTCAGCGTTTCCTCCGCCAGCGCCCGGCAGTGGGCCAGCATGGCCTGCCGCTGCTCCTGGGGAAGGCGAATGCGGTTGCCCTCCCCCATGGGGCGGCTGAAAAAGGACGGCAGAAGGGATTCGTTTCCCTTGCAGGAAAACAGAATCCAGTAATATTCGTGGATGGCGTCGCCCCGGTAGATGCAGTTGTGATATTCCAGCGGCCGGGTGACCACCACGTCCCCGGCGGAAATCGGATACACCCGGCCCTCCACGGCGAAGGCAACCTCGCCGGAAAGGTTTACATAAATTTCGCACCGCTGGTGGCAGTGGCTTTGCAGCTGATAATAGTGGTGTTCGCGGCTATGACGGCGGTGAACGGCGGACAGCTCGAAGGCCGCCGCAGGCGGGAAAGCGCACCATTGAATCTGTTTCGGCATGGAATCACCTCAAGGTGATTATATTCTATTTTGTGGTGAAAAGGCAATAGCAATCTTATCTTTTTTGTGCTATACTGGCAAAAACGGCGGGGCGGGTCTGCGTCCCGCAGCGGAAAGGAGACCCATCATGCAGAAAATTCTCTATGCAAGTGATTATGCCAGGCTGGACAGCAATGTGCAGACCGGCGGCGGCACCGACGAAACGGAAATCCTCCAGTCTCTGCTGGACAAGGCCGCCTCATGGGGCAGCCTGAAGCTGATCATGGACGGCGCCGCGCTGGTGCGGGGCCTGAAGGTCCATTCCAACACCACCATCGAATGCCTGAACAAGGACTGCGGCTTCTTTCTGGCCGATCATGCCGACTGCGCGGTGCTGGCCAACGACGTTTTCAGCTATGGCGAACGGAAAACCCGGAATGTGACGCTCATCGGCGGCACCTACAACCACAACTGTCTCCATCAGGCTCACCATATCCGTACTGACGACCCAACCATGACCGCCGATACGCCGGATAATGACGGCTGCCTGCACTACACCGTGGCCATGGAATTCATCGGCATCGAAAATCTCAATGTCCGCGATGTAACCGTCCGGGATCAAAGGACCTTTGCCTTCACCGTGGGAAATTTTTCCCATGTCAACATTGAAAACACCTACATTGATCTGGTTCACGAAATTGATTTCGGCAATCAGGACGGTTTTCACTTCTGGGGGCCGGGTCAGTTCCTGACCATGCGGAATGTGGGCGGAAAAACCGAAGATGATTTCATGAACATCGGTCCCGACGAGCGGGACAGCGTCTCCTCCATTACCGACGTGCTGATTGACGGCGTTTTTCTGGACCACGCCTGGCAGGGCATCCGGCTCCTGTCCAAAAACGCCGGAACGCTGGACCGGGTGACCATCCGCAATGTCACCGGCACCTACCGGCTGTACGGCTTTTACCTGAATCCCTGGTTCATTCAGCCCACCAACGGCCATTTCGGCAATATCACCTTCGAAAACATTGATCTCCGGCCGGAAAACCAGGAGGAGGAAAGCGATTACACCCGCATCCATCCCCGATTCCTGTTCAGCATCGGCGGGGATTTTGAGTGTCTGACCTTCCGGAACATCCATTGGTACCACCCCCGGTGCAATTGGAACCTGTTTCAGATCGGATTTCCCTATTATGACATCCGCCACCCCTTCCTGACCGTGCCGCGGATCCGGACCATGCTGGTGGACGGTCTGACCGTCCTGGAGGACGAGCAGCAGGCCGCCGCCACAGACTATCTGGTCCTGCGGGGCCGGGTGGACCGGCTGACGCTGCGGGACGTGTCCGTTCTTGCCCCGAACCGGGGCAGCCGTCTGCTGCGGATGCTGCCGGACGGCGATCTGGGCCTGCTTTCGCTGGAACGGGTGGATGCGGAGCATCTGGACTGCCTGCTGGACCTGACGGAGGGAAAAACCGGCTGCGTCATGCTGCAAAATGTCGTCACGTCGGACGTGCCGCAGCCCTGTATCGGAAAAGCCGCCCATATCGCAGGCAGCGTCCTGCGGCTGGACGAAAACAAGAAGGAAGAAACATGAATTTTCTGACGGAAAACCTGCGATTTTCCTTTCTTTACGACGGAATTCCCGCCGCGCAATGCCCCCACACCGTGGAGCAGCGGCAGGACGGCGACACGCTGACCACCGTTTACCGGTTCGAAAACGGGCTGACGGTGACGAACCGGGCCAAAAAATACCCGGCGTTCGGGGCCTACGAATGGGTCAACATTCTGGAAAACACGTCGGACACCCCCACCGGCATCGTTTCCCGGCTGTGGGACTGCGACGTGACGCTGCCCATGGCCCACGAGGAGCCGAAGGGCTGGGTGGCCTATGCCCCGGACCCCAAAACCGCCACCAAAATCGACGCGCCCCAAGGCTCCACCTGGCGGCCCGACGAATTCTACTGCGATGTGGACCTGATGGACAGCAATGCCCGGCCCAATCACATCACCGTCGGGGAAACCAAGTCCTACGCCGCCAGCGGCGGCCGCTCCTGCGAGAAGCAGGCCCCCTTCTTTGACATCCGGAAGGAAAACTGCGGTATTCTGGCGGCCATCGGCTGGACCGGCCAGTGGAACTGTGACATTACCCGGGACGCCGACAGCGTCACCCTCCGCACCGGCATTGAGGATACCCATTTCCGTCTGCTGGCCGGAGAAAAAATCCGTACCTCCTCCGTGGTGCTGATGCCCTATGACGGCGGCATGACAAATGCCCGGAACCGCTGGCGGCGGCTGCTCAAGGCCCATTTTTCCCTCATCGGCCAGCCCGGCCGGGACGAATACGGGCCGCTCTGCGCCAACGTCTGGGGCGGTATGCCCACCGCCGACGTGCTGGACCGGATCCGCACCATCCGGGAGCAGAAATTTCCCTTTGAGTACGTCTGGATGGACGCCGGCTGGTACGGCAAAAGCACCCTGCCCACCCCCGACGAATTTGAAGGCGACTGGGGGATGCACACCGGCGAGTGGGTGGTCAGCCCCAAAATTCACCCCGGCGGACTGCGGGACGTCTCCAGGGCCATCCACGAGGCGGGCATGAAATTTCTCCTGTGGATGGAGCCGGAGCGCGTCATCCGCTCCACCCCCATTGTGCAGGCCCAACCGGAGTACTTCCTCGATACGGACGGGCCGGGGGACAACCTCCTGCTGAATCTGGGGAACCCGGAGGCCTGGAGCTGGTGCTTTGAGACCATTTCCAGCCTGATCGAAACGCTGGAAATCGACGGCTACCGGCAGGACTTCAATATGTCCCCCCTGCCCTACTGGCGGAAGCGGGACGGCTACGACCGCCGGGGCATCACGGAAATCAAGCACATCACCGGCCTGTACCGGCTGTGGGACGCGCTGCTGGCCCGGTTCCCCCATCTGCTCATCGACAACTGCGCCTCCGGCGGGCGGCGGATCGACATCGAGCTGCTGCGGCGCAGTATCCCCCTGTGGCGCAGCGACCTGCAATGCCCGGCCAATTTCGACGATTACGCGGCCCAGTGCCACAATCTGAACTTCAACGCCTGGATGCCCTACTCCGGCACCGGCTGCGGACGAATCTACGACGGCTACCGGATGCGAAGCGCCTACGCCGCCGCACTGGCCACCAATTTCTCCTTCTCCGCCCGGGAGCCTTTTGCCGACACGCCGGAAAAGGCGGCGTTCCTGCAGCAATATCTGGCGGAATACAAGAAGGTCCGGCCCTATTTCTCCGGAGATTTCTACCCGCTGACCCGGTACTCCGACCAGACCGACGTCTGGTGCGCCGCCCAGTTCGACCGGCCGGAGCAGAAGGACGGCATGATTCAGGTTTTCCGCCGGGAGGACGCCCCCTACCGGCAGGCCGAGTTCCGGCTGGGCGGTATCGTCCGTGACGCGGTGTACACCCTGACGGACGCCGACACCGGAGCATCCGTCACCTGCACCGGCGCCGAGCTGGAAAGCCGTGGGCTGACGCTGGAGCTGCCCCAGCCCCGCACCGCCAAGCTGTTTTTCTACACCCACACCTGACAAGCAAAACGCGCCCCCCGGCGCAGGCACCCGAACGGAACGGTTCGGGACTGCATCGGGGGGCGTTTTTGACTGTAAAGAGTAGGCCGGGTCAGAGTGCGGCGGGGTACTCGTTGCACAGCAGCCGGTAGGGCGGCTCGTCTTCCTCGATTTCGGGGAAGCGGCCCACCGGCGGATTGAAGCGGTTGTCCGCGTTGTCGTCGTTGCACTGGCTCACCTCGCCCAGCAGCACCGGGCCGGTGCCCGGCTCCACTTCAAAATCGTGGTACATCCGCTGGGTGATCCAGATGCTTTCGCCGGGGCGCAGACGGATCTGGGTTCCGGCGGGGACGGTGCGGCACAGGCCGTCGCAGTGGACGGTGACGTCGGACTTGTCATCAACGGACTCGTCCGGCAGGGAATTGTACACCCGGATCACCACGTTTCCGCCGCCCCGGTTGATGATATCCTCCGTTTTGAACCAGTGGAAGTGGTTGGCGGCCCGCTGGCCCTCTTTCAGGTACAGCAGCTTTTCCGCGTAGACCTTGGGGTACTGCTTCTCCCGGGTGCGGCAGCCGTTCCGCAGGGTAATCAGGGAGAAGCCGCAGTGATCGAAATCCCCCAGACCGAAATCCGTAATGTCCCAGCCCAGCATACAGTCCCGGACCTCGTCGTACTCATGTCCGGCGGTTTTCCACTGCTCCGGCGTGAAGCCGCAGAAGGGTGGCAGAGAAAACCGGTAGGTTTTGCACATGGCCTCCAGCTCCCGCAGCGCCTTGTTGATTTCGGAACGCTTCATGAATGCCCCTCCTTAATACCGCCCGGCGCAGCCGAACAGCTCCATCTTCTTTTTGACCTCCGCCCGGATGGCGTCCACCCGCGCCGTCCGGATGTCCAGATAGTCCTTGCCTTCCTCGATTCCACGCTTCATGGCGGCGGTGCCCGCCAGGCACAGGTCCGTGAAAATATTGACCTTAGCGATACCGGCGGCGATGGAATTGCGGAAATCCTCGTCGGACAGGCCGGAGCCGCCGTGGAGCACCAGCGGCGTATCCAGGGCGCTGCGAATCTGCGTCAGGCGGCCGATGTCCAGCCGGGGCTTCGTCTTGTACACGCCGTGGGCGCTGCCGATGGCCACCGCCAGCGCGTCCACGCCGGTGGCCTGCACAAAGGCCACCGCTTCCTCCGGGGTGGTGTACATATCGGTCAGCAGGCCGTCGTCGCTGGCCGCCTGGCCGACGTGGCCGATTTCGCCCTCCACGCTGGCGCCGAAGGCATGGGCAATCCGGACCACCTCGGCGGTGTCGGCCAGATTTTTCTCATAATCCCCGGCGGAGCCGTCGAACATGATGCTGGTAAAGCCCAACTGCAATGCCTCCATGCACCGCCCGAAGGTCAGGCCGTGGTCGTAATGGATGACCACCGGCACCCTGGCCCGGGCCGCAGCGGCGACCATAGACGGGGAAATCAGCTTCAGCTCGCCGTAGGGCAGCAAAACCTCGGCGGTGCCGATGATGATGGGCGCGCCCAGCTCCTCCGCGGCGGAGATTTCCGCCTCCAGCATATCCGTGTCGATGGCGTTGAACAGGCCCACCGCGTAGCGCTCCTTCTGCGCCCGGGGCAGAATGTCGTTCAGAGTTGCAAGCATGATGATCGTCCTCCTTATTTCGTTTCGCCGGACAGCACCGGCAATTGTTTTCTGGGATAGGCCTCCATAACCTTGCGGATTTCCTCCTTGGTCCGCATTCCGTCCACGGCGTTTTCCGCAAACAGATTGCAGGCGGCGGCCGCCGAGGCAAATTGCAGCAGCTCCGGATCGGAGAAATCCTGATACAGGCCGTACAGGCACCCGGCGCAGTAGGCATCCCCGGCGCCGACGCTGCCCCGGATCAAATCCTCCGGAATGTCCAGCGAGGGCACGGCGGTAAAGCGGCCGTCCCGGCTCAGGCAGAAGCCCGCCTCCTTGCTGTGGACGATGACCTTTTCCCCTACGCCGCAGTCCATGGTTTTTTCCATGGCCCGGCGGATGGCCGCCACGTCCAATTGGCCGTCCTCCCGGCGGGGGCTGCACTGCCAGATGCTGCAGCACTCGATTTCGTTGATGATGACATAGTCGCAGTAGCGCAGCGCGGGAATCACCTTCCGCGGAAAGTCGCCGGAGCTGTCGCTGACCACGTCGATGGAGGTCTTGATGCCCCGCTTCTGCACATCGTGGAGGAATCGGGCCATGGCGGTGCCGTATTCCGGGTCCTCCGCGTCGAACTGGTCCAGAAGCAGGATGTAGCCGATGTGCAGCATACTGCACTGCATCTCCGCCGGGCGAAGATCCGCCGGGGAAAACAGGGCGTTGGCCCCCCGGGCATGGAAGAAGGTCCGCTCGCCGGTGGGCAGGCTCATCACGTCGCTGAAGCTGGTGGGTGCCTGATCGGTGACCAGCACCTTGCCGGTGTCGATGTGGTAGCGCTGGAGCTGGAAGAGCACATAGCGCCCGTATTCGTCGTCGCCGACACATCCGGCGGCGGCCAGGGGAATGGTCCGATCGATTTTGGCCAGATCGATGGCCGTATTGGGCACGCAGCCGCCGACAGACCGGCTGACGGAGGAAATGCCGGACAGCATTCCGACGGCAGGATAGCTGTCGATGGTCTTGACCAGATCGCACAGAATGTTGCCCGCCACGGTGATGCCCCGGCGGTGGCCGGTCATCAGGTAGTCCACGGAAACACCCAGCTCCTGCGCCAGCTTGGGCAGCAGCGTGATTTCGGGATAGCCGAGGCCGGTTTCCCATTTGCTGACGGCCTTGTCGCTGACGTTCAGCAGCCCCGCCAGCGCGGACTGGGTCAGTCCCTTTTTCCGGCGGAGACTCATAATCGTGGTTCCGAATTGCTTTGGCGTCATGGAAAGTCCTCCCTGTTCCGGGGTGATAAGCCCATTATAGCGCGGTTTGGGGCAAAGGTAAACCTACGGATCGGATAATCGTTTCATAGAATTTTGCGTCTTATTTTCGGAAATTCTCCGTTTCGTAGAGTCCCGTATCCGGCCGCTCTGGTCCGGTTCACCGAAAATTTACTTTTTGCGGCGGCGGTTTTTGTGGAAACCATTGCAAAACCGTCGAAAATAGGGTATGATATCCGTATTCTCAATTTCCTGGAGGTTTCCCATGAGTCAGCAATCCGTTCGTCCCCCCCGCAAGGCTTCCAACCTGTTTGAAGAACCGGCCATGCTCTTCCTCGGAAGGGTATTTGACATTGTGGCCGTCAATCTGCTGTGGCTGATCTGTTCGCTGCCGGTGGTCACGCTGGGCGCCTCCACCGGCGCCATGTACTATGTTTTGATGAAAATGGCCCGGAAGGACGCCATTCACGTCTGGAAGGACTTCTTCTGCGGCTTCCGCCTGACCTGGAAACGGGGCACGCTGTCGCTGCTGCTGGTGCTGCCGGTGCTGGCGCTGGCCTATCTGAATGTGTCCTTCCTGATGGGAAATCCCCTGAATCTGCCGTCGCTGGGGCTGGTGGTGTTTGCCCTGCCGGTGCTGCTGGCGCTGATGGTGGTGTCCTTCCTGTATCCGCTGCTGGGCTTCTACTCCGACCGGCTGCGGGTCGCGCTGCACAACGCCTTTTTCCTGGCCATCAGCCATCTGCCCACGGCGCTGCTGGTGACGGCACTGAACCTGATTCCCTTTGTCCTGCTTGCCCGGTCCTTTGAGCTGTTTTTGAATCTGCTGCTGGTGTGGGTGTTTCTGGCCTTCGGCGTCATTGGCTACCTAAACAGCAAGCTGCTGCTGCGGATTTTCCGCAAGGAGCTGGCGGACTCCGACTATCCCATTGAAGATTACGATACCGTTACATTAAATCACTGATCCGACAGGAGGAACATCCCATGGATTACACGAATTATGTTAACCCCAATATTGGCGGCATCGGCCATTTGCTCACCTCCACCTCCCCCAGCGTCCAGTCGCCCCACGGCGCGGCGGTGGTGACGCCGCTGTTCCGCCCCGGCATGAAGGACGGCTACAGCTCCGACCGGATTTTCGGCTTTACCGCCGGATGCGCGGCGGTGATGCCGGAATGCGGCGACAACGGCCCGGCGGAGCTTGCCGGGAGCAGCCGGTTTGACCACGATTTTGAGACGGCCCGGCCGGATTTCTACGAGGTGCTGCTGGAGGACCACGACATCCGATCCAGCCACACCGCCATGGCCAATTACGGAATGTTCCGGTTTGTCTTTCCCCGGGGCGCAGCCCGGAAGCGGATTCGCCTGTCCGTCCGGGGCTGCGCGGGCCTGCGCCGCAGCGGCAGCCGGCTCTATCTCACCGGGCAGCAGTATGTGGGCCGGGCAGCCCGGTTCCACACTCTGTTTCTGCTGCCCGAGGGCGCGGAAACGGTCGAAGTCCCCAACAACGGGGAAGAAACGACGGTCATTACGGTGACGGTAACCCAGGAGGAGGTGTTCCTGCCCTTTGTCCTGTCGGCGCTGGACTGGGACAGTCTGGACGAATCCTGCGCGGCGGATCTGGCCGGAAAATCCTTCGACACCGTCCGCAGCGAATGCAACGCCGCCTGGAACCGGGTGCTGGGCAAGGTCCGGGTTTCCGGCGGAACCGAAGCGGAAAAGCGGGTGTTCTACACGGCGCTGTACCGTTCCCTGTCCCGGATGCACAACTACAGCGTCTGCGGCCGTTACCGCGGCTTTGACGGGGAAATTCACGACGACGAGGGCCACGCCTACTACACCGACGACGGCATCTGGGATACCTTCCGGGGGATGCACCCGCTGCAGCTGCTGCTGGAGCCGGAGGTGCATCGGGACACGCTGGAATCCTATCTGCGGATGTACCGGCAGAGCGGCTGGCTGCCCCGGTTCCCCTATCTGGACGGCAACACCCCCTGTATGCTGGGCCACCACACCGTGTCCCTGTTTGCCGAGGCCATGGCCAAGGGGCTGGACTTTGACCGTGAGCTTGCCTACGAGGCGGTGTACAAAAACGCCACCCGGCGGACCATGCTGCCCTGGACGGACGGCGAGGCCGACGAACTGACGAAGGTTTATTACGAAAAGGGCTTCTTCCCGGCGCTGGAGGAGGACGAGCCGGAGACCTGTGACCGGGTTCATTCCTTTGAAAACCGGCAGGCGGTGGCCGTAACCATTGAGCATTCCTACGACGACTGGTGCGTGTCCCAAATGGCGGCGGCACTGGGCAAAACCGAGGATGCAGCCTACTTTGCCAAGCGGGCGGAAAACTATAAGAAGCTCTACGATGCGTCCATCGGCTTTTTCCACCCCCGGAAGGCGGACGGCAGCTTCACCGAGGTCTACAACCCGAAATTCTGCGGCGGCGTAGGCGGACGGCGGTATTTTGCCGAAAACAACGCGTACATCTATGATTTTGCCGCCCAGCACGACATGGACGGGCTGATGGAACTGATGGGCGGCCGGGAGATCTTTGCAGCCAAGCTGGACCGGCTCTATGTGGAGCAGTACGACGGGCGGCTGAAGTCGGATTTTCTTGCCCAGTACCCGGACGCCACCGGCCTGATGGGCCAGTTCTGCATGGGCAACGAACCCAGCTTCCACATTCCCTACCTGTACGATTACTGCGGGCAGGCCTACAAGACCCAGCGGAAAATTCACGAGCTGATCCGCATCTGGTTCACCGATTCACCCCTTGGCATCTGCGGCGATGAGGACGGCGGCGCCATGAGCGCGTTTCTGGCCTTCTCCGCCATGGGCTTCTACCCGGTCAATCCGGCCAGCGGCGATTATGATCTGGGCAGCCCGATGTTCGACCGGATTGAGCTGAATCTGCCCAACGGCAGGACCTTTACGGTCCGGGCAGAGGGCGCCTCCGGGAAAGCCAAGTACATTCAGGCGGCTTCGATCAACGGCGTGCCCATGACCGCGCCGAAATTCTCCCACGCCCAGCTGATGGAGGGCGGCGAGCTGAACCTGACCATGGGACTTCGGCCCAACCGGGACCTGTTTGCGTAAAAAAAGCGAAAAATTGCGGGCGGCTGCCCTCCGGCAGCCCCCCGGTTCTGATTTTTGATCGTAATCAGCGATAATCACCCAAAAAGTCCTTGTTGATTTCAAACAGCTCGTCGCACATGGACCGGATCTCCTGCAGCGAGCAGACGGCGGCGCACAGCGGGTCCATATCCACGGCGTGGTAAACCGCTTCCTTGTCATGATGCATGGCGGCCTCCACCACCAGGCTCTCAATCCGGGCCGTGGTGTTGACGAGAATGGCCAGATGGGCGGGCAGGTCCCCCACCATGGTCGTCCGGAAGCCCATCCGGTCCGCCACCACCGGCACCTCCACGCAGGAATCCCAGGGCAGATTGGAAATGGCGCCGTGGTTCGGCACGTTGCCGTTGAACACAAAGGGCTTACCGTCGCCCAGACGGGCATTGAAGATGTCGGCTGCGTATTCGGCGCTCTTCTTCGTGTCCACATCCTTCTCCATCCACTCCCGATACTGCTTGGAGGGATCCTTGGCCCGCTCCATCCGGTACTTCAGGGACATGGCATATTCACCGGGGTTTCCGCCTGTGCCGTGGGTGCAGTACTTCTCGATCAGGTCCGGGCGCTTGCGGAACCAGGGGTTATACTCGGAGTTGTGGCCACTGGACTCGGTGACGTAATAGCCCAGCTGGAGCAGCATTTCGTTGCGGACCTGCTCCCGGTCGTAAACCTCCCGATTCTCCTGCACCAGCTTCTTCAGCCGGGGATACAGGTCCACGCCGTTGTGGGACAGCTCCAGATAAAACGCCTGATGATTCACACCGGCGCAGGTATAAACCAGCTCGTCATAGGGAACGTTCAGCCAATCGGCCAGCATTTTCGCCGTGCCCTGCACGCTGTGGCACAGGCCGGTGACCTCCACGTCGGTGTACTTCTGCATGGCCTGGCAGAGCATGGCCATGGGGTTGGTGTAGTTGAGGAACACCGCCCGGGGGCAATAGCGCACGATATCCCGGGAGATGTCCAGCAGCAGCGGAATGTTCCGCAGGGCGCGGAAGATACCGGAAACGCTCCGCGTGTCGCCCACGTTGATATCCACGCCGTATTTCTTGGGAATCTCGATGTCGTAGCGCCAGATATCGATGTCGCCGTTGAACACGGTACACAGCACGCCGTCGGCGCCCTTCAGCGCCTCGGCCCGGGACGTAGTCATCGTCACCTTGCAGTCCGGGCAGTTCATGGCCTCCCGGATCCGCAGGCAGACACGGTAAATGTTCTGCAGGTTTGTTTCGTTGATGTCCATCAGGGCGATTTCACAGTCACGGAAGGCGGGGAACGTCAGAAGGTCCCGCATACAGCTGCCCGTAAACTGAAGGCTGCCCGCACCGATAAAGGCAAATTTTTTCATGGTCGCTTGTTCCTTTCCGTTTTCTAGGATGCCATCATTATCCCACAATCCCCGGAAAATTCCATAGGTGTTTTTCCTGAAAACATGGACAAAAGTCCTGCATTTGTGCTATCATAGACGGGAGGTGATCCCATGGAACTCTATGACGGCGATCGGCTGGACCAATTCAATCTGGAAAGCAGCCGCTATCTGCTTCTCAACAGCTGCGGCGTTCAGCTCCCCACCGGGCTGGACGGGTTGGTGTTCCGGCGCAAGGGGCGAGTGGACTATCACATTGTCTATGTGCTGCACGGAAAGCTGGAGGTTGACTACGGCGGACAGGTTTTTCTGCTGGAAGGCGGAGATTTTGTGCTGTATCCGCCCCATATGCCCCAAAAATACAAGAGCTTCCCCGACACCTGCCGACTCTGGGTCCACTTTACCGGCCGGGCCGCCCCGGAGATGCTGGCCGAGGCCGGGCTAAGCGGCGGCATTTTCCGCACGGAAGGCTCCTCCTATCTGGAGCAGCTGTTCATTCAGATGGTGGCGGAGCACGGCGCTGCCGGACCGGTCAGCAGCGAAAACGGGCTGCTGATGACGGTGCTGTCCCAGCTTGGCAAGCAGATTCTCCCGGCGGCCGGTCAGTCCGACCGGCTGGCAGCCTGCGCGGCCTATCTGGTCCGGCACTACCGGGAGAGCGTGACCGTGGAAGAGCTGGCGGAGATGTGTCACCTGAGCCGCAGCCGGTTTCTGTTCCTGTTCAAAAACCGCTACGGGCTGGCCCCCATGGCGTACCAAAAGCAGCTGCGGATCGACGGCTGCAAGCAGCTGCTGGCATCCACCCAGCTGCCGGTGGGCGAAGTAGGGCGGCAGAGCGGCTACGAGGACCCCCTTTATTTCAGCCGGATTTTCCGGCAGACGGTGGGCCTTTCCCCCCGGGCCTACCGGGAAAAATATCAGAAATAACGGTTGCGTTTTTCCCCGGGATATGGTATGCTTTCCCTGAAAATATGATGGCTGTTATGCCTGAAAAGGAGTGCAATTTTATGCAGTTTCCACAGCATTTTCTCCGTGCCACCACGGATTACAGCACCCTGACCCATTTCGTGCCCGCCCCCTGCTTCCGCAAATCCTTCACGCTGGAGGCCCCGGCGGTGGCCCGGGTGGTCATCGGCGCCTGCGGGTTTTATGAGCTGTTTCTCAACGGGCAGCGCAGGACCAAGGGCGCGCTGGCGCCGTACATCTCCAACCCGGACGACATCGTCTATTACGACGCCTACACGCTGCCCCTGCAGGCCGGAGAAAACGTCATCGGCGTTGTGCTGGGCAACGGCTTCCAGAACAATCCCGGCGGCTACATCTGGGATTTTGACAAGTCTCCCTTCCGGGGCGCGCCCCAGTTCGCCCTGTCCGTCAGCTGGATCGGCGCCGACGGCAAGGTGACCGGGTTTGAAAGCGACGAGAGCTTCCGGACGGCGCCCTCCGCCATTACCTTTGACGACTATCGCTTCGGCGAGCATTATGACGCCCGGCTGGAGCAGCCCGGCTGGAACGCCCCCGGCTTTGACGACAGCGGCTGGGCGGCGGCCCTCCCCGCCCCCAATCCCCGGGGCGAAAAGCGGCTGTGCGAGGCGGAGCCGATTGTGGTCACCGAGACGCGGCAGCCGGTGTCCGTCACGCCGATGGACGGCGGCTACTGCTACGACTTCGGCGTCAATGCCGCCGGTGTGTGCCGCCTGACGGTCAGCGGCGCCCCGGGCCAGAAAATCGAGCTGTTTCACGGCGAATGGATCAAGCCCGACGGCACGCTGGACCGGGAAAGGGTCTGGTTCCACCGGGAAGAGGACCTGTGGCAGCGGGACAAGGATCTGATCCATCGGGATATTTATGTCTGCCGCGGCGACGAAACCGAAACCTATATCCCCCGGTTTACCTATCACGGGTTCCGATATGTGCTGGTCACCGGTATCACCCCGGCGCAGGCCACGCCCTCCCTGCTGACCTATCAGGTGATGAACTCCGACCTGAAGGAACGGGGCGGCTTCTCCTGCTCCTGCGAAACCGTCAACAAATTGCAGGAATGCACCCGCCGGTCGGATCTGGCGAACTTCTACTACTTCCCCACCGATTGCCCCCAGCGGGAGAAAAACGGCTGGACGGCAGACGCTGCCCTGTCCACGGAGCATGTGCTGCTGAATCTGTCGGCAGAAACCAGCTACCGGGAATGGATGCGGAACATCTGCAAGGCCCAGGCGGACGACGGCCGCCTGCCCGGCATCGTGCCCACCAGCGGATGGGGCATCGCCTGGGGCAACGGCCCGGCCTGGGACTCCATTCTGGCGTATCTTCCCTATTTTGTTTACGTCTACCGGGGCAAAACCGAGATGATTGCCGACTCCGCCGGGACCTTCCTGCGGTATCTGCACTATCTGACCACCCGGGCGGATGAGAACGGCCTGCTGGCCATTGGGCTGGGCGACTGGTGCCCGGTGGGGCGGGGCGCCGATGCGTATCTCTCCCCGCTGGAATTCACCGACACCGTCATGGCCATGGACATTGCCCGGAAAATTGCCTTCCTGTTTGACGTGGTGGGCATGGCGCCGGAGCGGGACTATGCCGAAGCCGTCGCCAAGCGATTCCGCACCGCCATCCGGACGCACCTGATTGACTTTGCCACCATGACCGCCAGCGGAAACTGCCAGACCAGCCAGGCCATGGCCATCTTCTACGACGTGTTCGAGCCGGGCGAAAAGCCCGCCGCCTTCCGTCGGCTGCTGGATTTCATTCACGAGAAGCAGGACTTTATGGACGTGGGCGTTCTGGGCGCCCGGGTGCTGTTCCATGTGCTGTCCCAGTTCGGCGAAACCGATCTGGCGCTGCGGATGATCATCCGGCCCGAGTTCCCCGCCTACGGCAACTGGCTGAAGCACGACGCCACCAGCCTGTGGGAAAGCTTCTACAGTGAAAATTCCGCCGGTTCCCGGAACCACCACTTCTGGGGCGACATCAGCAGCTGGTTTATCCAGTATCTGGCCGGTATCCGCCTGAATCCCACCGGGCGGGACGTGAATCGGGTGGACATTGCCCCCTGCTTTGCCGCCGTGCTGGATCATGCCGAGGGCTTCCACATCGCCCCCGCCGGTCGGATTGAGACCCGGTGGGTCCGTGAAAACGACGTCATTCGTCTGACCGTCACCGTCCCCGCCGCCATGAAGGGCCGCATCCGGCTGGAGCCGGGCTGGCGCTTCGACGACGGCCTGCGGGTCAAGCCGCTGGCCTCCGGGACATACACCGTAACGGCGATCTGAAACCGAGTAAAAAATGCGGAATCCTTCCGGATTCCGCATTTGAGACTGTCGAAAAACCCCTTCGGGCTTTTCCGACAAAAGGATTGCAGTCTGCTGCGCGCACTCATCGCCCGCCGCTGGCGGACGACTCGCACACTTGCAGCCTGATCGGTATTTTTGCCGACGTACACGCCGCCGTCAAAAATGATTTTGATCGCTTCGTCGCCTGCGGGCGACGAACTCTGCGAGGCTTTTTGACACACTAAAATGCGGAATCCTGCCGGATTCCGCATTTTTATATGGGATTTTGCTTAGATGCAGGTGCCCTGCAAATACGACTGGAACGTGAAATCGTCCAGGTCTTCCCGCTTGTTATTGATGATCAGGTTCTGGAGAATACCTCTGCCACCCTCTTCCGCATCCAGCACAACGTTTCTGGATTCGTGGCCACAGAAGCCGACCACCATGTTGGAAATAATCGACCGGAACTCTCCCTCCGCCTTGACCGCCGTATGGCAGCCCTCCCGGGGGGAATACCAGAAGCTGAAGCAATTCTGCAAAATGACGTGATCCTTCAGCAGGAAGCCTGTGGCAAACTGATCGTTATAGCAAAAGTCAAACCAGTTGTCCGGCCGCCCCGCCTCGCTGATAAAGCCGCAGCTATGGGCGTAATCCGTATAATCCAGCGTATAAAGCGGGTGAATATTCCGCAGCATATTGCCGCTGGACTTCAGCCACACGCCGACAAACACATCCGAGATTCTCATATTGGTGAAGGTGTTGTCCCAGCCCTCCACCAGCAGTCCGACGGAGTCGGGCTGCCTGTTGCCCACGATATGGACGTTCTGGATATCGGCGTCCGAGGACCCGCCGTTGGCCCCGCGTTTCACATGAAGGCCGATTCTGGTGTGCTTGATGGAAACATTCCGCACGGCCGTTTCCCGGCCGCCGTCAATCGAGACGCCGTCGGCCATACCGGCGCCGTCCAGGATGCCGCCTTCCAGATAATAATTGCTGCCGTCGGTGCGGATATCGTTGGCAAACAGCTTGCCACCCAGATGAATCAGGGCGCCGTCGCCGTTCCAGTCCTCCGCCGCCACGATTATGGCATAATTGCTCAGCTTGAGCGCCACGCTGCAGGTCGGATCGGCCGGTGTCACCAGCGGCTTGGAAAGGCGATAGGTGCCGTCCGGGAAAAACAGCGTGCGGTTCGGGTTCTCGTCGAT
This sequence comes from uncultured Eubacteriales bacterium, assembly GCA_905205195.1. GTDB lineage: Bacteria > Bacillota > Clostridia > Oscillospirales > Oscillospiraceae > Faecousia. The sequence continues at coordinate 6,540 of CAJLCS010000002.1, read as the reverse complement.
GATACGCTGAAGAAGATCGGAGACATCACCCGAACGGTCCGCAGGCAGATACGCCGCTACATTCAGAAAATCCTGCATTTATCTCATCCTCCGTGATAGGATTTCCGTCATACGGTTTGCAATTTCTTCCATGCCAAAGACGCCGGGATGTACCTCGTCGGCAGAAAGAAGGGAGATATCCCCCAGCAGCTCCAATCCGTTGACGTGCGTCACATTGGAAAGGGCCAGCTCCCCCACCACGGCGGCGACGGTCTCGCGCCATAATGTCGGCTCCGGCCGGCCCTGGTAATCGCCCGCCGTGTAAATCGGCGACACCGCAAAAACCGGCTTGTCGGGATTGGCTTCCGCAACGGTTCTGAGGGCGTAGGTCACCCGGGAGACGATCTTCTCGCGCTCCCAGAACAGGACGTTGGCCCCCATGGACAAAATGGCCACGTCCCAGCGGCCTTGTCTGCCCTCCTCCGCCAGATAGTCCACCATCTCTTTTTCCAGACGGCAGTGCCCCGCAATGCCGAGGTTACGCGTATCCGCCTTCAGCCGGTAGCCCACCCGGGCCAGCCAGCCCTGCCCGGCACCGCCGCCCAGATCATGGGTAATGGAGGAGCCATAGGCCAGAATCGTTTTCGGCGGCATTTCCTCACGGTAAGGCGGCCGGATTGCCCCGGTCACCCCCAGAATCTCAAATTCCGCAGCCTGCAGGATCACACGCACCACCTGCGGCGAGAAGGGATGGCCGCATTCCTCGGCTGTGCGCTGTAAAAGGTCGGCGTTTTCCGGTTTCCGGATGACGATTTCCGTAGCGCGCTCCGTAAAGGCGCCTGCGTCGTACCAGGCGCCCTGAATGCTGCCTCTGAAAATCTGGTACTCACCGATTCCGCTCAGTGTGCGGAGGCGAACGGTCGCTTCGTCGCCTTCCAGAACAAAGCGAAGCTCCACACCCGTGGAAATCCGGCACATCCGGCGGGCGTCCTCCGTTTCCAGCGCCTGATAGACGTTCGATGGGACACGCCGGACGATAAGTCCGCCCGTCGGCCCCGGCAGAACCTCACTGACGCCGTGAAGCGCATATTGCTGTGCAACAATCATGGCCTTTTGCCTTTCCGTTACTGAAACAGGGTACAGCCGTCCTTTTTGAACTGCTCGATTTTCCGGTCGATCAGCTCCGGCGGGATGTGCAGCTCCCGGGCCAGACATTCCCGGCAGAAAAAGGACGTGCTGCCCCGGTTGATGAACTTTTTATGGGCGCCGATTTCGTTGAAGGTCAGTTCCTTCCCGCAGCGCTGACAGGCGCTCACTTTTTGACCCGATCCACCACCTTGCAGCGGAACACCAGGCAGTCGCAGGCTTCCAGCGTGCAGGTGATATTGTCGTTCACCGGGAAGCGGACCTCGCCGGACCAGACGTCGTGCATTTCGAAGGTCTTGCCGGTGCTGCCGGGCAGGCCGAAGGCATCCATGTTCACGGAGACCCGCATCTGCTGCTCGGTCAGGTTGAAGAAGCCCACCGCCACATCGCCGTTTTCCAGCTGGCGGCTGTAGCACAGCACGTCCTCGTTGGGCCACAGCGTCTCGACGCAGACCGGCTGCCGTCCGGCTCTGTCCTGGTTGATGGCCAGCAGCTCCCGGTTGAGCATGATCTTTTTGGCGTTTTCGGACGCACGGCGCAGGTCGCAGCCCATCATCAGCGGGGAGCCGAGCAGCGCCCAGGCAGAGAAATGGGTCTTATACTGGGTGTCGCTGCAGCCCTGCAGGCCCACGTTACCGTTGCCGTACATGCCCACAATCAGCATATCCATGTCGTTGAAGCAGCCGACGCCGCAGTAGGGGTGCAGGGTTTTCTGCTGCTTGATGAGCTTCTTGACGGATTCCCAGGTATCGAAAATATCGCCGGTGGAGCGCCACATGGACGCGCCGGTTTCCTTGATCCACTCGTGGGTCTGGTCCACGCCCCAGGAGCAGGCGGAAAACAGGATATCCCGGCCGCAGTTTTCCAGCGCCAGGCCCATCCGGCGGTACAGCAGGCGGCCGTCGATGATGGGCGAATGGTAGCAATAGTCGTATTTCAGGAAGTCCACGCCCCACTCAGCAAAGGTCTGGGCATCGAGGAACTCATGCTCGTAGCTGCCGGGATAGCCCGCGCAGGTCATGGTACCGGCGCAGGAGTACATTCCGAACCTCAGGCCCTTGGAATGGACGTAATCCGCCACCGCCTTCATGCCGTGGGGGAATTTTTCGGGGTCCGGCACCATGCGGCCGTTCTCGTCCCGCTCCCGCAGCGCCCAGCAGTCGTCAATCACCAGATAGTCATATCCGGCATCCAGATAACCGCCGGACACCATGGTGTCCGCCATCTCAAAAATCAGCTGTTCATTGATATTCGACGCAAAGGTATTCCAGGAATTCCAGCCCATGGGAGGTGTCAGTTTCAGCATAACCAGATTCTCCTTTTCACATTCGGCGGTCAGGCCGCCGGCTACATTCAGTGTAGCAGATTCCGGAAAAAATGCACATTGTAACATGGAGGAATCATTTGGTAAAATGGAACTTACGCGGCATCTTTTCGATATAAATCCCATAGCCCGTATCCGGCTGGTTCACCAATACATGGGTCACGGCGCCCACTTCAAATATTGAGTTTTTAACGTCCACCGGCGCCTGCAGCGAACAGGTCCACAGAAATTTCATCTCCCCGCCTTCCTTATGGCCGGGCCGCGAGTTACGGGCGTATCATTGTCCCAGCTGCGCTTCATGGCGAAATGCAGGAGCCACCCGCATATGATTACTCATGGTTCTGACTGCCGATCAGACGGATAGGCGCTCGACGAAGCTGGAATGTGCCGGTTCCGGACGATTCAATTTTCAAGGTGCAGGTAAACACAGGGATTGTCTTACATAGGTAAATACGGATGATTTTCTCGTCTCATACACTCGCCGACAAGAAAATCTCAAAAAATACCGGCTTCAGATATCCTGAAACCGACATTCGCATCGCGATATGGCACCTTAAAATACGATTCCCACAAATCAGTATCTCAAGGTGCCGCATATAAGTCATGCCGGAGCAAAACGCTCCGGCACCGTTTGATATGATTACATTTTATATCACTCAGTGAGTGACATCGTACCAAACATGACGGTGGCACGCAAGCTACATTACCGCTTGCGTGCCACCGCTGTCGCTACATCTATTTACTGTTTGTCGTCACCAACATAATCATACCATCATCATTTCGGCACCCAAGTCAGCGGTTGGTTACGCAGGCCAACCACCTTTGCGTCGGTCGAATTCCCACAAAACGGGGCGGATTCACGGAAATGGAAGCACCCGGTGGTTCCGTCGTCAAAGACGAAACTCAGAAATGCCGAGTCACCACTGACGTTTCTGACATTCTCCAACGCCGGTACTTTCCACCAGTATTCATAAATATTCTCTTCCGTTTCCTCCGGTCCGTTAGCCAGTACTTTCCCCCATAGAATTCCGCGGTGTGCTTCGTCAACGGCAGCTACCATCTCCGCATCGGCAGTAAAATGGGTAATGCCGCTGCCGAGGCACTGAACTGTTTCCCCAGCGGCTTCTTTTCCGGATAAAAGTCCGATATCACCAGCATACCAGAGGTTGCCGGATGCCAGCAGTAGAATGGCATTTTCCGTTACCATCACTTTTTCTGTTTTGGCAAGCTGTTCGGCCGGGACGGCCTTTTCCAGCAGTGCCGCCCGCCTGACCGATGCTTCATCGCCGCGTATTCGGATGGTACCATCTTTGCGAATCCAGATCAGATCATCGTAGTAGTTGTATCTCTCCAGACACTGTACATTTTCATCCAACAGCTTGGGGGCCTCCATGTTGTACATCTGGCCATCCACTTCACCGATAGCAAGCAACCGATCATGATCGTCGAGGTATGGCAACATAGTTCTGCCCCCCTCCGCATAACGAACATGGTGGGCCACCGTTACAAAACAGTGTGTTTTCACAAGCCCCAATGCAGGCTGCTTGTACTGGCTCCATAGAACGAGATCACCATCAGCATTGACATACAGACCACCGCCAACAATGATGTCAAACGACACGACATTCTCTCCCACGATGCTGTTCCACTTACTGGCATAGTGTACATAGGGACCGGCATCCGTATTTGCGCCCGGACTGTACAGCGTACCATCTTCAGAAAGGTAATATCCGTATGCATAGCCCATCTGTGCCTCCGCAACGGAAATCTTCGTGATCTGCCTGGAAAAATTGACTCCGAAAATTACCATCAGTATTGCCACGAAAATGTTTGTGAGACGCTCTAAAAAATGTCTCATCCGAATATCGCCCCTCAATAATTTATTCCACAGGTTTTTCCTCTACAATTAAGTCGACATAAGCATGGAAATGGTTCAAGATACCTATCAATTCCGGTTCTAAACGAATTCCCGGGTAGGAATCTATCTGGTCAAATTCAACATAAACACTTATATACATTTCGCAAGGAATATAGGACTGTATTGCTTCCTCGAATTCCGTTTTATGTTCATTCAAAGTGTCATAAATCTGTTGCAATAATCTGTTGCAATATGCGTAGGAGTCTGCGTTGATGGAGAGGTTATCAAAGTACGCCGTTATGACCGTATTGCCGTTTCAGGTGTCCCCTCCTTATCTCTTCCTGCGCCTGAACAGGCTTTTTCCATTCAGGAGCAAAATGCACTGCACATCCACAACCACCAGAACCGCGCTGATGGCACCTAGCCGCAGCACCGTTTCCCGTTCGGCCTGTCTGGCATAATTCGCATAATCTTCCAAGGAAACGTATTCTTTTTCTGCCGTCCCTAATGTGATAATCGGTATGTCATCCAAAAACTGAAGTTGTGAAAGCCAAAGATTCGCAACCCGAAAATGCACCTTATCGCCCGGGCGGATTTCATTGATACACTTCCAATCCAGAACATCCTTCATCGCCGAGACATTCAATGTCGGAAACTCCTGTGTGTCAATCACACAATACGTCGAGTAACCATCAATCAAATAATGAACACGCGTGACTGTTGCGGAAAATTCCGTCGTGTTCTGCTCTGTATAAAGCCAATTCAGCGTTCTTTGCATGGATAGCAATGTAATATTCCCGAACAGAAGAATAGAAGCGATCACTAGCACAACGATAATCTTTGTTTTTTTCATTTTTTAATACCCCCAAATGAGCACCACCGGCAATGCCGCAGGTCCACTTACTAACAACGCCAATGCCATTACTGCAATCGGTCCATTGCCAACGCTACCATGAAGGTCCGGCGTGGCCGTCATACGCCGTCAGCAGGTCCTTCCAGCTTTCGTCGCCGTAGGTATAGCGGTGAGTCTCGCTGCCGTCGGAGGCCGTCAGAAGGTTTCCGGCCGCGTCGTAGGTGAAGGTATAGGCCGTGGTGCCGTCGGAGGCCCCGGTGAGCTGGCCGAGAGCATCGTAGGTATAGGTCCAGGTCTTGCCGCCGGTGGTTTCCTGGGTGATATTGCCCGCGGCGTCGTAGGTAAACTGGCTGGTCAGCCGGTTGGTCCCGCCGAAGCCGACGGTATACCCGGAAATACGGGTGGTGGTGCCGGTTGTTCCGGCGGCGTAGGTGTAGGCTCTGCCGGTTAGAAAGTTTACTCCTCAAATTACTCCACTGAACGATAAAAAATTGATTCTCCCATTCTATTTTTAATTTCTCTCCACCGCAATCCTGTTGCATGGACCTCGATTCCATCTTTATAGCTATCATCATCAATGCGATGATCACACCAAATGATTGTTCCATTTTGCATACTCAAGTCAGCGTTCAAAATTTCGCAAGTGTATAAAATATCTACAGGAATAAGCTCGAGACGAAGCAAGCCTGTAAATTCAAGCTCAACCATTGAGTAATGCTCTGCTTGACGTTGAATAATTAAACGCAGAACATTTTTATCGTTAATCGGATACATAGCTAAGTCTTTATCGACATATGCTCCACTATAGTAAGTTAGTTCTTTTAAGCATCCATCATGAAAATTCGCCATCTGTTTCATGAAGCAAACAGCATCTTCGTTATTTCGAATCACATTCCACATTTTTGTATTCCTCCATGCTACTTAAAAAGCCAATTGAACCCCTGTACCAGTCCTGATCCAAGCGGCCCTAAAAGGAAATCATCGCATATTCCAACGCCAGATATGTCATCAATTGCGATAATAGCGCATCCAACAACGCAAACCGTTATTAATGCTACACCAGCAAGTTTCTGCCATTCAATTGCATAAGAATCTCCTCGCTTACCATTATTCCAGTCATGATGGTGTCCCCCATTTAAATCATGGGGATGCAATTCGGGATGACCATGGTCGTCATGATCATAATCGTGTATTCCAGCGTTAGGTTGCCGCCGGTGAGGGTGGTTTTCGTCACGTTGCCCGCGCCGGAGTAGGTCATGGTCTGGGTGACCGTGCCGTCGGTGACGGAGGTCAGGTTGCCGTCTCATTTTACCGCAGCAGCGCCGCTGAAGTGACCCCAAAAAGTTAGACAAAAATAAGAATAAAAATTGTTCAAGCTAC
>CAJLCS010000001.1 GCA_905205195.1 uncultured Eubacteriales bacterium | reverse complement strand
CAACGGCGACATCTACAAGGGCACCTACAAGGGCAAGTACTGCAAGCCCTGCGAGTCCTTCTGGACCGAAAGCCAGCTGAAGGACGGCAAATGCCCCGACTGCGGCCGGGACGTGGTGGACGCCGAGGAGGAGGCCTATTTCTTCCGGCTGTCCAAATACGCCGGACGGGTCCGGGATCTGCTGGTCAATACTGACTTCCTGGAGCCCCGGAGCCGGGTCAACGAAATGGTCAACAACTTCATCGACCCCGGTCTGGAGGACCTGTGCGTCTCCCGCACCAGCTTCACCTGGGGCGTGCCGGTGGACTTTGACCCGGGCCACGTCGTCTACGTCTGGATCGACGCGCTGTTCAACTACATGACCGCCCTGGGCTTTGAAAACGACCGCTACCACGATCTTGACAAGTACTGGCCCGCCGACGTCCACTTTGTGGGCAAGGAAATCGTCCGGTTCCATTCCATCATCTGGCCCGCCATGCTCATGAGCCTGAATCTGCCCCTGCCGAAAAAGGTCTTCGGCCACGGCTGGCTGAACTTCAACGGCGAAAAAATGTCCAAATCCCGGGGCAACGTGGTGGATCCCTATGTGCTGGCCCAGCGGTTCGGCGTGGACGCCCTGCGGTTCTTCCTGCTGCGGACCTTCCCCTTCGGCTCCGACGGCAACTTCACCAATGAGCTGCTGATTTCCACCATCAATACGGATCTGGCCAACGACCTGGGCAATCTGGTGTCCCGGACCGTCGCCATGGCCCAGAAATACTTCGGCCCGTCCCTCCCCGCCGTGCAGGAAGCCGACGAGGAAAAGGACGCGGAGCTGATCACCATGGCAACCGGTCTGCGCGACGTCTACGAAACCCAGATGGAGGCCTATGCCTTCCAGAACGCCCTGGGCGAGATTTTCAAGGTCATCTCCCGGGCCAACAAGTATATCGACGAGAACGCCCCCTGGGTGCTGGCCAAGGACGAGACGAAAAAGCCCCGGCTTGCCCGGGTGCTGTACAACCTGCTGGAGACCATCCGGATCTGCGGCGGCCTGCTGGCCCCCTTCATGCCGGATACCAGCGCGGAGATTCTCCGCCGTCTGGGGTCCCCCAAGGCGGATTGGGACAGCCTGAACGTGTTCGGCCTGCTGCCCGCCGAGGTGGCCACGGTGGCCGGCGCGCCCCTGTTCCCCCGGATCGACGTGGAGAAGGAACTGGCCGCGCTGGAGGCCATGACCCAGCCCGCCCCCGCCGCGCCGGAGGACCCCCTGCCCGAGCCGCTGCCGGAGATTCCCTTCGACACCTTCCAGCAGGTGGAGATGACCGTGGTGAAGGTTCTTGCCTGCGAAAAGGTAAAAAAGAGCGAAAAGCTGCTGAAATTCACGCTGGACGACGGCACCAAGGAGCCGCGGCAGATTCTCTCCGGCATTGCCAAGTACTATCAGCCCGAGGAGCTGGTGGGCAAAACGCTGGTGGCCGTCACCAATCTGGCCCCCCGGAAGATGATGGGCCAACTCAGCTGCGGCATGCTGCTCAGCGCCGAGCGGGGCGACAAGCTGAATCTCGTCATGCTGGACGACAAGGTTCCCGCCGGCAGCCGCCTGGTCTGAGCGGAACGCTTCAACCGAAAAAGCCCGCCGGGTAGCGCGCATTGCGGTGCCCGGCGGATTTGTCGTTTTTTCTTGACAATCGGACGTTTCTCTGATAGCCTTAATATTAAGAAGCAGGTGATTGAACCATCCTGCAAGAAACGAACACGCGCGGGAACCACGCATTCAAGAAAGGACGGACGCTATGGCATCCACTCGGAGTCGGTTACTTTTCCCGTTCTCTGCCCTTCTGACTCAGACTGCACCGCTGCGGGTGTTTGCGGCTGCCGAAATCGGCTCTGCGAACGGCGGCAGCGGCGTTTTGCTTTTTGGAAAATAAAAAAACTGCCGGACCGTGCGGCAGGTGAAACAAGCAGTCGATTCGATCCGCCAATACGACACGGCACAAAAAGTGCCTGCCATCTCTCCCACCTCGCCATTGAAGGTGTTGTATTCTTTGTCGCGTTGCTGTTTGTGGTCGTTCCCTCTGTGCTGTACCTTATGCAGTGCTGGAAAAAAGCAATCCGAAGGCGGTGAAAGCGTCAAAAGAAGCTGGAGCAGCGCCGACGTAATCAAACCGGATGACCCGATGGCGGCGTCATCCCGGATACTGATATTTAGGAGAATAACTATGCACTATTATACACCGGAATTGTGGGATGCCGTGAATTCCGATGCGGAATCGGAACGTACGGCCGCAGAAAAGCAGTGGCAAAGCAACGTGGAAGCCTATGCTTTGCAGCTACAAAAGGATTTGAAGAAAATGCCCGGAAAAGTCCGGCAGGTCATCCGGGAAATCGACGAAAAATGGGGCGGACTGCATGATTTTGCATTGCAGGAGATGACCTTTCAAAATGAGGTCCGGCGCCGCACCAAAGCGCTTGCGGCACTCGGACAGTCCGTGTATACTTATTCCAGGCAATGCATGCTGCGATTGCATAACGGCGCCGCCGAGGTCGTGCTTCGCCTGGAAAATGTGACGGCTTTTCAAATGGCGATGAATTATCACCGGGACGGGCGCGGTGATAACTGGTGGGGATATTGTGAATTTTCATGCAGGGAAGCGGAAATCGAATTGGATGTTTTGTGGGATAGCTATGATACATGGCATTTTTGCTTCAAAAATATAGCATTGGAAAGCAGACCGCTGATTAACGAAGGAGGAACGACCGCACGCACCAAAAACCGCTCCGATTCCGGCCCCTGAAGGACATCAAGTTAAAACGCGCCCGGAGGATGGGAAAGTCCTCCGGGCGCGAGCATCGGCAGTAACGGTCCTGGATGAACATGAAAAAACCGAACCGCTCCAAACGGAGTGATTCGGCTTTTCTCTATGGTGGACGATAACGGACTCGAACCGCTGACCCTGCGCACGTCAAGCGCATGCTCTACCAGCTGAGCTAATCGTCCGACGACATGGTGTATTATACACGTTCGCCGACGATTTGTCAAGTGTTTTCTTCCTCTTTTTTTGCCTGCTTCCAGCGTTTGATGACGGCAAGAAACGCCGCGCCGTACCAAGAGGCTTTCAGCTCGCCCACGCCGGACACCCGGCGGAATTCCGCCATGGTGCCGGGCTGACGGCAGACCATATCCTGCAAGGTGGCATTGGAAAACACCACAAACGGCGCAACCCCCGCCTTTGCCCAAGACAACCTGCCGGTGTACTGGCACGAGGGCACCTACACCGCCCATACCGGCGGCTGGCACTGCGACGTGAATATGCTGATCGACTACGACGACTAAACGCTGCGGCCGCGTCCGATTTTGGGACGCGGCCGCTGGTTTATGTCCGGCATTTCACGCTGGGAAAGGCGCTGCGGTCGGTATTCGGCAGGAATTCCGCCGCCACCATGTTGGAAAGGAAGTGCTCCATCTGCCCGAACTGCACATACTGGGCCCGGGCGGCAAACTGCCGCACCCGGGTCAGGCAGTCCCGGTTCATCAGCAGCATTTTCACGCCGGCCAGCGAGGTATTGCCGAGAATTTTGAACTTTTCCCGCGGAATATCCGGGTACATTCCCACCGTAATCGCGGATTCCAGATTCAGATGCTCTCCGAAGCCGCCCGAAAGGTACACCGTCCCCAGATCGGCGGGGGATGCGCCGCAGGCGTCCAGAAGCGTGGCCGCCATGGTGTAGGCCGCCGCCTTGCATCGGATGAATTCCCGGATGTCGTTTTCCGTGAAATACAGCGGCTCCGTGGGGCCGTCGGCATAGATAATGGCCGGGGTAGGCCGCTGACTGGTTTCGTCCAGCACCGTCCGGATCCGGGGGCTGGCCGCCGCGTTCAGGCTGCCGTCGCCGCCGATCCATCCGGCCAGAAAGCCCTGGGCAATCAGGTCCAGAATCCCGGAGCCGCAGATGCCCACCGGCGGCGCATCGTCCACGGTGTGGACGTGCAGCTCATTTTCCCCGTCGATGACAACGCTGCACACCGCGCCGGACTTGGCCCGCATTCCGGATTTGCTCAGCGCACCCTCCAGCGCCGGTCCGGCGGCACCGGCCCCCACCAGCAGGAAATCCCGGTTGCCGAAGGCGATTTCGCCGTTGGTGCCGATGTCCAGAAACAGGGCCAGATCCTGCCGGGTGTCCAGATCGGTGGTCAGCAGGCCGCCGGTAATGTCGCCGCCCAGATAATTGGCCACCGCCGGCATACAGAACAGGCTGCACCGCAGCGTCAGGCCGATGTCCCCGGCCGGGAAAATGCCGGGATCGAAGAACACCGGCGTATAGGGCGTCTGGAAAATCTGCCACGGGTCGCAGCCCAGCAGCAGATGGATCATGGTGGTATTGCCGCCGACGGCCAGCACCGCGATTTCCGCCGGGTCCACCGCCGCCGCGCCGCAGCAATCGGCGATCAGGCCGTTGATGTCCCCCACCACCGCCGTTTGCAGCGCTTCCAGATGGTCCGGCCGGTCCTTGGCGTAGAGAATCCGGTCCAGAATGTTGGTGCTGACGGCCCGCTGGCTGTTGGTGCCGTCGGCCCGCGCCAGAACGGCGCCGGTGTGCAGATCCAGCAGCTCCAGATTCAGCGTGGTGCTGCCAAGGTCCAGCGCCAGACCGAACAGCCGCCCGGTGGTATCCCCCGGCTCCACCCGGACGATGCGCCAGCCGGAATCCGTGGGGCTGAGGGTCGCCGTTACCCGGTACCCGCCCCGGTGCAGCGCTCCGGGCAGCTCCCGCAGCGCCTCCAGCGTCAGGCCCTCGGCATGGCAGGCCGCCAGCAGCCGCTCCCGGTCCGCCACCGCATCCTCCGGCCCAGGCACCGGCAGACGGTAAACTTCCTTTCGGCCAAAGGTCATGGCCGCGTCCCCCTTTCAGTCCTCAAAAATCAGCGTTCCGCCCTCCATCATCCGGGAGGCCGGGATCCGGAAATCCGGCACCGGTGCGCCGTTCCACGTCGCCTTCCCGGGCACCTCCCCGGTCTGGCGGCCCAGCACCGTCAGCGTCCGGCCGGCGGCCAGATGCAGCACCGCCCGGCGGAATTTGGGGCGGCTGAGGAGCATCACGTCCTGCCCGCTCACCGGGAACAGGCCAAGGCAGTTCCAGAGATAGCAGGCGGACAGGCCGCCGGAATCGTTGTTGCCGGGAATGCCGCCCCGGCCGGTGCCGCCGCTGCTGGCGCGGAAAACCTGCCGGTCCGCCGTGTCCAGAATCCGGCACAGCCGGTCCCGCCGACCGGCGGCGTGATAGGCATAGGGGGCCTCCATGTCGGTTTCGTTGTTGAAGCCCTCAAACCGTGCGGACACATCTTCCGGATGGGTAAAGCCGAAAAACCGGTCCAATAGGTTGACATAACCTTCTTTTCCGCCGCACAGCGCCATTCGCTCCTCCTGATGCCGCACCGGGCGGAAGGAGTAATTCCAGCGGTTGCCCTCGTAGTATTCGCTGTCGGCCCGCATCAGGCCGTCGCCGTCAAAGGCATTGCGCCAGTGCCGGTCCAGCCCCGCCAGCTTTTCCGCCAGATCCTGCCGCCCGAAGGCCAGCGCCATCTCCGTCAGGCTGGCGGACACCTCCGCCATGTCCAGCGTATAGGTGGCCCGCAGCAGATAGCCGGTTTCCCGGAAGGTCCGGAAGTCCTCCCGCTCCAGATCCCGGGCCACGGCCTCCAGCACTCCTGGCCAGTCCGCCGAAACGCCCCGTTTCCACGCATCGTACAGGGTGTAGGCCATCAGCATTCTGGCCTGCCCCGCCTCCACCGCCAGCGACCCGGACAGCAGGAACGCATTGGGCAGGCATCCCGTGGTCATACCCAGTTGCCGGATGGTGTCCACGATGTGGGCCGACACCTCCGGGTACAGGCTGTACACCAGCGGCAGCTGGGTTTTGTAAATGTCCCACATGGTGGAAAAATCCACCACAAAGGGGGCACCCCTCCACAGGAAGCCGCCGCCCTGCCAGTCGTTTGGCTTCACCAGCGTGTGATACAGGTTGGAGTAAAACAGCCGCCGCTCCGTCTCATCGCCGTCCACCTCGATGCGGCCCAGCGCCGTCTCCCAGGTCTGCTCCGCCGCCGCGGCCGCTTCGTCAAAGGAGGCCGTCGCCTGTTCGCTTTCGGCCAGCGCGTCGGCGGCAGACGCGGCGGAAACCGACATCCGCACCGTCACCGCGCCGGGGTCTTCCAACCGGAAAACGCCGCCTTCGTCCAGCGCGCCGGGACCGTCGAACCGGGCGGCAAAATACAGCCGCACCCCCTGCAGCGTCACCGCCGCCGTCAGCAGGCGGCTGCCGCAGACCGTCACCACCGGGTCCACCGCGTCGCCCCGCAGGCCCGGCTCGTCATACAGGCCGTTATTCTCAAAATCCACAGCCACGCAGCCGCCGGAGCGGCCAAAATGATAGCGGTGGTACGCCGCCCACCGGCTCGACGTCAGCTCGCAGCCCACGGAATCGGGCAGCAGCGTCACGGCATAATACCCAGGCCGAGCTGTTTCCCACGCAATGTCGTAAAAATCCTGTTTTTCCCCGTAATACGGGGTCACTACGGCGTAATTGTAGTAAAATCCCACGGCACCGGTGCCGCTGTGCTGAAAATGGGAGAAGCCCTTCAGCCGCAGCCGGTCCATCAGGAAGGTCTGCTTCGGCTCGCAGGCAATCCGGTTGACTCCGTAGCCCGAGGAATAGCCGCCGCTGTAGGGGCAGACGGAATACTTGCCGAAGGGCAGGCAGGCCGCCGGATTGGTGTTGCCGCTGATGGCTTTGATGGGATACCATGTTGCGGCCAGACCTGTCTGCTCCGGCAGATCGATTATTCCGCAGCCGTGGAACACGTCCACAAGATCGGTGATTCGCATAATCGCACACCTCGTTTTCTTTTTTCTTCATTGTAAAATCCCAGGTCGGTCCTGTCAAGGCCCAAGATCAGAGGGCCGTCTCCTGGCGGCGGTACGCCCGGGGCGAAAGGCCCGTCTCCGCCTTGAACACCCGGCTGAAATAAAACGGATCGTCGAATCCCACCGCCGCAGCGGTCTGGGCCACCCCCGCGCCGCTTTGCAGCAGCTCCTTGGCCCGGGCAATCCGCAGGCGGCTGCGGTAGGCCACGGGACTCAGCCCCGCCCATTGCCGGAACAGGCTGTGAAAATAGGGCAGGCTGATGCCGCAGAGCCGGGCGTAGACATCCATCTTCTCCTGCCGGTTCCAGTCGCGCTCCAGCTGCTCCACGCCCCGGCGAATCACATAATAGGCCGGGGACGACCGGGCCGCGCCGCTGTGCACCGCATCCAGCATCATCAGAAACCGGGCCTGCACCCGGGCCGCCCCCGCCCGGAAGTCCAGCCCCGCCCGGCACAGCGCCGCCATCTCGGTCTTCAGGTCCAGATCGGCGGCCACCACCGTCGGCACCGCGCCCAGCGACACGTCATGGCCGCCGCCGTCCCGCAGGAGGAAATTAACGGTGTAGGAATTTGGCCCCTCCGGCGCCGTGTGCACGGCGGAAACGGTGCGGTACCGGCAGCCCCGGGGGGCCAGCAGCACCGCCCCCCGGCCCAGGTCAATCGTACCGCCGCCGGGGAGTTCGTAGTGCAGCACCGTGTCGGAGCAGACGTACACCAGCCCGTGGGTCGGGCGCGGATGGTCCAGATAGCGGTCCCAGCGCCAGCCGTCGTCATAGCGCTGGGCCACCGGGTCAATGTCCGAATAGAGCAGGTATTTTTCCCGGAGTTCCGAAAAATTCATGGAAATTTCCACAGACGCTTCCCCCTCCCGTTTTTCTTATTATAACGAATAATCCTCCAAAAGTCCAGCTTCCATGGAAATCTGCATTCTCTTTTCCCGCCGCCGGGGCTATACTGAAGCCATCCGAAACACAAGGAGGCGGTTTCCATGAAGAAAATGAAGGTCGCCCTGATCGGCTGCGGCATGATCAGCGGCATCTACCTGAAAAATCTGAAAAGCTATGACGCCATCGAACTGGTGGGCTGCGCCGACCTGATCCCGGCCCGGGCCGAAGCCCGGGCGGCGGAATTTGGCATCCGGCCCATGACCGATGAAGAAATCTGGGGTAGCCCGGACATTGAGCTGGTGGTCAACACCACCTACCCGCTGGCCCACTACGAGGTGGCCCGCCAGTCGCTGCTGGCCGGGAAGCACGTCTACACCGAAAAGCTGACCACGGAGACGGTGGCCCAGGCCGACGAGCTGCTGGCGCTGGCCAAGGCCCGGGGCCTGTTCGTCGGCGGCGCGCCGGACACGTTTCTGGACGGCAGTACCCAGCTGGCCCGCCGGATCCTCGACAGCGGCATTCTGGGTACCCCCGTTCTGGCGGAGGCGACCCTGTGCCGGTCCTACCGCCACGAGCGGTTCTACGCCGGGGACGAAAAGCGCTTCGCCTTCTGCCGCCACGGCGGGATTCTCTTCGATATGGGCGGCTATTACCTCACCGAGCTGATCTTCCTGCTGGGCGATCTGGCCCGGGTCAGCGGCTTTGCCCGGATCCGGGAGCCGAACCGGGTCTACCGCAACCCCAACTGCCCGCTGTACGGTCAGCCCATGACCGTGGAATCCTGGAATCACGCCACCGGCTCGCTGGAATTCGCCAGCGGCGTGCTGGGGCAGATCACCATGACCTCCGAAAGCGGCGCCGGGGCCAACCGGTTCGTGATTTACGGCACCGACGGTTCCATCGATCTGGGAGACCCGAATAATTACGAAAATTCCGTGAAAATCCGGAACAAAAAGGGAGAAGAAAGCACGATTTTCACTCCCTTCGGCTACAGCAGCGGCAATAACCGGGGCATCGGCGTGTTGGACGCGGTTTATGCCATCCGGCAGGACCGTCCGGCCCGGTGCAGCGGCGAAATGAACCGCCATGTGCTGGAAGCCGCCCTCGGCATTGTGGAAAGCAGCGAAACCGGCACCGCCACGGTGCTGAAAACCCGCTGCGGCCGCCCCGCGCCGCTGGCAGTGGGCTACACGGAAAATCAGGAGCTTGTTTTTGCGGAGAAAGGATGACTTTTATGCAGTTTGGTATTCAAATGTACACCCTCCGGGACTTTATGAAAACCCGGGAGGACCTGGCGCAGACGCTGCACCGGGTGGCGGCACTGGGCTACACCAACGTCCAGATCACGAAGCCCGGCTACCTCACCTATCCGGAGATGCAGGCCATGCTGGCGGGCTGCGGCCTCCGGGCCGACTCGGTGCTGTGCCCGGTCTATGATATTCCCCGGTCGCTGGACGACATCACCGAGGCCGCCCGAATCCTCGGCACCGACGTGCTGCGGACCGACTCCATCCGGGAGGAGGACCGGTACAGCGTGGCCGGATACGAGTCCTTTGCCCGGCATCTCAACCGCTGCGGCAAGGCTCTCCACGAGCGGGGGCTGAAATTCATGTACCACTTCCATTCCTTCGAGTGGATCAAGCTGGGCGACACCCGGGGCATCGACATCCTGCTGGCGCAGACGGACCCGGCGTGGGTCATGTTCCAGCCCGACGTTTTCTGGCTCACCGCCGCCGGAACGGAGCCGAGCCAATCGCTGAAGCGGTTCGCCGGACGGGCGGAATATCTGCATCTGAAGGACTACACCATCGTCGCCGCCAACACCGGCACACTGGAAACCATCCGCTGGGCCTCCGCGCCGGTGGGCACCGGCAACCTGAACTGGGACGGCATTCTGGCTACCGCAAAGGAAATCGGCATCCGGAATTTCGTGGTGGAGGACGACATGGGCATTCTGGACCCCTTCGACAGTGCCGCCCAGAGCATCGCCGCCATGAAATCCTTCGGATTTTAACAAAAAGGCCATTGACTTGCGGCCCGGAGCGGGTAAACAATAAGCAGAGGCCGCCTTGCGGCGGCCATGCTGAAAGGAGTCTGCAACATGAGAAAAGAATTCGGTTCCAACCCCTGGTTTTATCCGCTGCCCGTGCTGATTCTCGGCACCTATGACGCCCAGGGCGTCCCCGACGCCATGAACGCGGCCTGGGGCGGCCTGTACGATTCCAATCTGGTGGAAATTTGTCTTGGCCCCGGGCGGAAAACCGTGAAAAATATGAAGATCACCGGTGTCTTTACCGTCAGCTTCGGCGATGCGGACCATGTGGCCGCCTGTGACTATGTGGGCATCGAATCCGGCAACACCGCCCCCAACAAGGTGGAAAAGGCCGGTCTGACCCCGGAAAAAAGCGGCCGGGTCAACGCGCCGCTGTTCACCCAGCTGCCGCTGGCGCTGGAGTGCAAGGTGGTGGCGTTCACCGAGGAAGGCAATGTCATCGGCGAAATCGTGGGCATCAGCGCCGACGAGCGGATTCTGGACGAGAAGGGCGCCATCGACGTGGCCAAGCTGCGTCCCATTTCCTTCGACCCGGTCCATAACACCTACCACGTTCTGGGCGAGCAGGTGGGCACCGCCTTCCACGACGGACTGGCCCTGAAGTAACAAAATTTCGTTTTTTCCTCCACGCGGTTGCACGGAAACGTGCAACCGCCTTTTCTTTTGGGGCCACGGGTGAACGGAGGGCCGTGCCGTTCCACAACACCCCGCCGGTGCATACACTGGTTCTGAGGGGAAATTCATCAAATCAGGAGGAAAAAACATGGATTTTGGCATTGCAAACGTGGCCGCGATTATGGTCGTGGCCTATCTGGTGGGGGCCATCGTGCGGGCCTCCCCACTTGGCAACAAGTGGATTCCCATTTTCTGCGGCGTCACAGGGCTGGTCATCGGCGTTGCGGCGCTGTATCTGGGAATGCCGGACTTCCCGGCCCGGGACCCCATTACCGCTGCGGCAGTCGGTGCGGCGTCCGGTCTGGCGGCCACCGGCGCGAACCAGATCGGCAAGCAGCTGAAAAAGGAGGAATAAGCCCATGGAAGGAAGGTTCGGCATCGACGTGTCCGACTACCAGGGCACCGTCAACTGGGAAAAGGTCCGGGCCGCCGGGGTCCGGTACGCCATTCTGAAATGCGGCTACGGCATGGACCGGGCCGATCAGGACGACGCCTGCTTCCGGCGGAACGCCGCCGAATGCGCCCGGCTGGGGATTCCCTTCGGCGTGTACCTCTACAGCTACGCCGACACGGCGGAAAAAGTCGATTTGGAGGCCGCCCACGTCCTGCGGCTGCTGGAGGGGCTGCATCCGGCGCTGCCCGTTTTCTGGGACCTGGAGGAGGAGCGGGTGGCCGCCCTCGGCCCGGCCCGGATTCTGGAAGGGGCCAAACGGTTCGCCGCCAAGGTGGAGGCGGCGAGCTATTCGGTGGGTTTCTACGCCAACCTGCACTGGTGGGAAACGCTGCTCACCGATGTCTGGTACGACGCCAAGCCCCGCTGGGTGGCCCAGTACCACACCGAATGCGAGTACGAAAAGCGGTATGACCTGTGGCAGTACACCGGCCGGGGCCGGGTAGACGGCATCGACGGCGACGTGGACGGCAACCGGTGCTACCGGGACGACTGGGGTGGGGCAAAGCCCGCCCCGACACAGAGGGAGGGGGAAATCATTATGGTAGAAACGATCATGATTCGCCTGTACACCAGCGGCAATGCCGTCCGGACCCTTCAGGCCGCCCTGAAGGACCGGGGCTACGACATCGGCTGGTACGGCACCGATGGCATTTGCGGCGACGCCACCGTCAAGGCCATCCGGAAGTTCCAGCAGGACAACGGTCTGGATGCCGACGGCATCTGCGGCCCGAAAACCTGGGCAAAACTACTGAACTGACGAAAAACCGGCTGTGCAATCCGCACAACCGGCCTTTTTTCAGTTTTGAGCAATCCGGAATTTTTCCGACTCGTCCAGATCCAGGGCGTCCGCAATGGTCCGGAAGTTTTCCATCGCATGGAGAAGACTCGCCGGGTGGTGGCTGTCGCTGCCGAAATAGAACCGGCAGCCCGCCGCCTTGGCGATCCGGAAGGGCCGCAGCTCCTGCTCCAGCTGCTCCGGCGTCTGGGACAGCGCGTCGAAATTCAGCTCAATGCCCACGCCCAGCGCCGCCGCCTTGTCAAACCGCGCCCGGTAGGCCTCGTCCGGAATGGCATTCAGCTCCTTGGACTGCATCGTGCAGGTCAGGTGGGCAATACCGATTTTCTCAAAGGGCAGATCCATGGCCAGCACCCGATCCAACCGGCTGCACCACAGCGCCGCCCGCTCCTCCGTGGTCTCGTCGCCCCGGAGGGTAAAGCCGCCCATGTGCAGGTGGGTGGTGGGAATGATGATGAAGTCGAAATCGTCAAACCGCGCCGGGGGAATGCCCAGCGTGCCGTACTGGTCCAGATCCGTCTCGCAGCCGAACAGGAACCGGACCCCCTCCGCCTGGGGCAGCGGCTTGCTCTGGGCCACATGGTCAAAATCCTGCCGCCGGTAAAATTCGAAATGTTCCGCCCCCGGTACCGCCGCGTCCCAGTAGTGGTCCGTCAGGCAGATGGTGGACAGGCCGTTTTTCTGGGCGTAGCGCAGCAGGGCCTCCGGCGTCTGGGCCGGGTCGTCGCTGCACAGGGAGAGCTGCGAATGCAGATGCAAATCATGGTCAAGCTGATAACGCATGGATGTCACACGCCTTTCCTGAAATTTCTCCTATGGTATCACGTTTTCCCCGCCGCCGCAAGAGTCGGGCAGCCGGAAAGATCACCAAAAATACCGTCTGAAATTCAGGCAAAATGCCGAACCGGCCGTCTCCCAAAGCGGAGACGGCCGATTTTTTACAGCTTTTTGAACAGCCGGGCGTTCCAGAAGGTCATGTCCAGCTCCTCGATGTAAAAGTGGAAGATGCTGCGCCAGTTCTTCGTGGCGGTGGACAGCGTCAGGTAGTCCGCCGCGCCCCGCAGATCTTCCTCCAGCCGGCGCATCAGCGCGCCGCCGATGCCCTTGCTGCGGCAGGTTGGCGTCACATACAGCTCCTCCACCTCAAAGCAGGCCGCGTCCCCCGGAACAGCCACCGTGTTCTGACTCTGCCGGGTCATGTGGCCGAACAGGTACCCCACCGGCGTGCCGTCCAGCCGGGCCAGATAAGCCGTTTCCCCTTCCAGATCCGCTTCCGTGTTGGCCCGATAGCCGAAGCAGCTGTTCTCCCCTGCCCAATCCGCCGAAAAGCGGAGCAGCCACGCCTGGGTTTCCGGTGCCTGGGCCGGTGTTTTCTCAATGGTTAATCCGTTCATTGTCCGTTCCTTTCTCCGGTGATACCGCCTGATAGGTATCGCCCTCCAACCGGTAGCCGCCGCCGGGGGCGGGCTGCCACTGATAGCGGTTTTTTCCCTCCTCCGGGAAAAGCGCCGCCATGATGGCCGCAATGGGGCCGCCGTGGGTCACCAGCACCCAGTTTTCCCCGGAATTGCGGTAATCTTCCAACGCCGCCAGCACCCGGGCCGTCATTTCCGCGCCGCTTTCGCCGCCGGGGGTGGGATTCTGCTCGTTGTCGCCGGAAATCCAGGCCTGATAATCCGGCCGGTCCCGGAGCTGGTCGTAGCTTTTCCCCTCAAAGGCGCCGAAGTCCATTTCCCGCAGCCGGGGATCCACCCGGAAGGGCACGTCGCCGAACAGCAGCGCCAACGTCTGGGCCGTACGGCGCATTCCGCTGGTCGCAAAGCGGCAGGGGCCGGGCAGCGGAATCCGGGCGCCCTCCAGCGTCGTCTGCCCCGCCGGGGACAGGGGCAGATCGGTGCTGCCGCAGTAAAGATGCCGTTCGTTTGCCGCCGTGACGCCGTGGCGGATCAGATAAATCCAGCTCATTTCAACCGCATCTCCAATCCGCAGAAAATCCGGCTGACCTGCCCGGCCTCCCCAGCCAGATATTGCAGCAGCCGTCCCGTCTCCTGCCGCCAGGCCCGGCGGTCCGCCCCCATGGGCACCACACCGCAGGACAGGTCCCGGCAAAGCAGAATGCTCTGCTGCCACAGGTCCCGGTGGGCCTGAAAATAGGCAACGGGATCCCGGTTTTCGTGGACGCAGGCCCAGGTGAACTGCTCCAGCGACCGGATGCACCGGAAGGAAAAGTCAATCTCTCCGCCGCCGCAGGTGTAGACGTCCTCCGCCGTCAGGCCGAAGGTTTTTTGGGCAAAGGTCAGCTTGCCCTGATACGCGCCGCCAAAAATCAGAATCATGTCATTCCTCCCAAACAGGCTGCCACCACCACGCCGCACACTTCGCCGACGGTCAGCGCATAGCCGGAAATGTCCCCGTTCATGCCTTCCAGCGACCGATAGCCCCGGCGCAGCGCCAGGCCGTAGCCCGCCGCCGCCGCCACCGGGCACCAGCCGTACCGGCCGGTGACCAGAAAGCCCGCCGCCACCAGGACGGCCAGCACCGCCGCCGGAATCAGAATCTGTTTTTTCTCAAAATGCTGCACGGCGTACTCGCTGACCTGCATGGGCTTCAGGCCCATCACCGCCATGGCGGCGCAGCACCGGGTGGCCGCCGGGATCAGCACCAGAATCCGCAGATCGCCGATGCCCGTCGCGCAGGCTGCAAAGCCGGTCAGCAGCAGCAACACGCAGCCCACCACCGCAAAGGACCCCACATGGGAATCCTTCAGAATTTCCCGCCGCCGGTCCAGATTCCGCCAGGACCGGACCGCGTCCACCACATCCAGAAACCCGTCCAGATGCAGAAAGCCCGTCACTACATAGGGAAACGCGCACAGCGCCACCCCCGCCAGCAGCGCGGGCAGCTGGATCAGGGCGCACAGCCACCCCAGAACTGCCCACAGCAGGCCGATTTCCAGCCCGATCCCCGGCAGAAACAGCAGCATTTTCGGCCGGGCTTCCTCGTCCCAGACCCGGAAGGGGCTGGGAATGGCGCAGAACATGGACTGGGCCATGGCCAGCGCGTGCAGATATCGTTTCATCGCGGCATCTCTCCTTTGTAAATCACGGGAATCCCCACGGACAGCTCCGTCACCGTATCACAGACCGCCGCCAGCACCCGCTCCACCCGGGCCAGGCTCCGGCGGTAGATTTCCGTCACCGGGTCGTAGCCGTCGGCGTCCGCACCGATGGCATCGCTGACGAACACCACTCCCCGGACCTGCCCGGCAAAGGCCGTCAGGTCCCGGATGCAGCGGTCCGCCGCATTTTCGTCCAGCTCGCCGGAGGTGGGATCCGGGAACAGTTCGTTGAGCAGCAGTGCCGTCACGCTGTCCACAAGGAACACGCCCTTCCGGTTTTCCGCCGTCAGGCAGCCGCAGAGGTCCCGGCCCCGCTCCACCGTCTCAAAGCCCATGCCCGCCCGGTTTTCCCGGTGCCGGGCAATCCTCCGGTTGTCCTCCCCGTCGCAGGGGATCATGGTGGCCAGATAGTAATGGGCGCCGCCGTCCGCCAGACGCAGGGCCAGCTCCTGGGCCAGATCGGACTTGCCGTTCTTGGCGCCGCCGGAAAGCAGAATCGTCATGTCGCTTCCTCCACCGTAAACCGGTCGCCCTGCCGGATCTCGTCCAGATAGTCGTCGTTGATGCCGGCCTGGGAAAAATCCGCCATGTCGTTCATCACGGCACAGGCCCCGTCCAGCACCATCATGGCCAGCGGGCAACCGCTGCCCTCCCCCAGCCGCATTCCCAGCAGCAGCATGGGTTCCAGCTCCAGCGCTTCCATGGCAAGGCGATAGCCGATTTCAAAGGACGCATGGCTTGGAATCAGATAGCCCCCCGCCGCCGGACACAGCCGGACGGCGCACAGCGCCGCCACCGCCGAGATAAAGCCGTCAATCACCACCGGCCTTCGGGCCGCGGCGCTGCCGAGAAAGCCGCCGCACATGGCGGCCAGATCCAGCCCGCCGACCTTGGACAGCACGTCCACCGGATCGGCCGGGTCCGGCCGGTGCAGCGCCAGCGCGGCGCGGATCACGTCCTTTTTCCGCCGGAAGCTCTCGTCGGTCACGCCGCCGCCCCGGCCGGTGACGGTTTCCACCGGCACCCCCAGCAGCGATGCCAGCACCGCCGACGAGGTAGTGGTATTGCCGATGCCCATTTCGCCGATGCCCAGCACCTGGGCGTCGGCGGCCATGGCCAGTTCCGCGCCGGTCAGGATGGCTTTTTCCGTCTCCGCCCGGGTCATGGCCGGTTCCACCGCCAGATTCCGGGTGCCGTAGACAATTTTCCGGTCCAGCACCGCCGGGCAGTGCAGATCGGCATTGACGCCCACGTCGCACACCGTCAGCTTCACGCCGAACCGGCGGCACAGCACCGCCGCGCCGGTTTTTCCCCGGGTCAGGTTCACCGTCTGGCTGGCGGTGACGGACTGGGGCGCGCTGGACACGCCCTCCGCCACCACGCCGTTGTCCGCCGCAAAAACCAGCAGCTCCTTCCGGTCGGTGCGGCTGCACACCTGCCCGGTGATACCGGCCAGCCGGACCGAAAGGTCCTCCAGCCGCCCCAGACTGCCGGGGGGCTTGGCAAGCTCCGCCTGCCGTTTGCGGGCACGGTCCATGGCCTCCTCGTCCAGCGGACGGATCCGGGACAGCAACTGCGTAATCGTCATCAATTTAATCCTCCAAAAGGCCTTCCCGCTCCAGCCATTGGGCCGCGGGCCGGGCCTCCAAAACTTCCAATGTAAAGGTGGCGTCGGGGCAAAGCGTCTCCGCCCGCCGCAGCAGCGCCGCCACGGGGATCACCCCGTCCTCCGGCGCGTTGTGGCTGTCCCGGGTGCCGTCGTTATTGTGAATGTGGAAATGCCGCAGATACGGCGCGCACCGCTCCAGCCATTCCATGGCCGGTACCCGGCTGTAGGCCTGGGCATGGCCGATGTCCAGACACATGGCCAGATTTTCCCGGTTCACCGCCGCCAGAATCTCCGGAATCATCTCCGGCCGGTCCTCCAGCACGTTTTCCAGGCAGATCACCATGCCGTCGGGCACCGTGTCGGCAAAGGAAGACCAGAATTTCACCGATTCGTCCCGGTACCAGCAGGGGAAATACAGATGCTCGTTGTAGCCCCCGTGAATCACCACCCGCTCCGCGCCGTAGCCCGCCGCCAGCGCCAGCGCCTGATGGTACCGGTCCGCCGCCACCTGTCGGATCCTGGGATCCACCGCGCAGGGAAACAGCTCGCTGAAGGGGGCATGAAGGGTCCGGCGGGAAATGCCCGCCACGGCGGTGCGGACCGCCGTGGCCGTCTGTCTGAGGTTGTCGTCCATGTTATAGGCGGTGCAGTAATCCGCAATTTCCAGCCCGAAGCCGTACTGCCGGGCTACCTCCGGCGCGTCCGCCGCAATGGTGGACAGGTAAATCCGTTCCCGTTTCATAAGTGCCTCCTTGCCCGCCTGAATCGCAGGTCCGTATAGCCGTCCAGCAGCGGCGGCAGCAGACAGAACAGTCCAAACGCCGCCGCAAAAAAGATCGCCCCGCCGGTCATGGGGTGCATGGCCAGCCGCGGGTCAAACTGGACCCACATCTGGTCCAGCGCCGCGCCGGTCAGCGCCGCCGTCAGGCAGGCGGCCAGCGATGCCAGAAACATCCGGTCCCGGGTGTCCATCCTATAAAGGGCAAAGGCCGTCCGATGGGCAAGGCCGCCGCCCCGGTTCCCGGCGGAGACCGAAACCGCCGCCAGCGCGTCAATGATCCACGTCACCACCATGGAGCAGAGGGCCGCGCCGCTGCGTACCCGGCGCAGGAGATTGCCCTGCCCCGGCCCCCAGCCAATGCCCTGCCGGGCCACGCGGATTTTCCTTGCCTGCGCTTTCGTCCGTGGAATCAGCCGCAGCAGCGCCGCCAGCGCCATGGCGCCGCCGGGCCAGAGCCGGCCGATCAGGTAAATCACCTGATCCGACGTGACCAGTGCCAGCAGGCAGCTGCCCCATTGGAGCGCTGCCGCTAGCGACAGCCCCACGGCCCAGCCCTTTTGCAGCGCTTCCAGCGTCACGGGGTTGCCGATGCCGTTTGTCCACAGCACCGTCTCGCCGAAATGATGGTAGCTCCCGTAAAAAACGCCGTACAGCGCCGCCAGCATCAGCAGCACGCCGCCGAAAACCGCCGCCCGCCTGCCGTGAAGCCGCAGGCCGTACCAGAAGGAGGCCCCCAGCGACAAAAGCAGATACACCCAGTGGCGGCAAACAAGGGTCAGCGCCAGCACCGCCGTGAAAAACAGCAGCTTCACCGCCGGGTGGCAGCGTTCAAAGCCCATGGTCGTCCTCCTGAAAGCCGTACTTTTCCTTGATCCGGTCCAGCTTTTCCAGCAGCGGCCTGCCGCACAGCAGCATGGTCAGAAAGGCGCAGGCGCCGTGGATCAGATTCACCGGTACGCCGGAGCCGAACACCGCCAGCACCGCCTTCGGCGTCAGCGTTGTCAGCGTGGTGAACACGGTGCAGCAGTCCAACAGCGGCCCCACCACCAGCACAATCATGAAAAAGCCGAAAAAGGCCATGGCCAGCGGCTTGCGGGGCAGCAGGCCCTTTGCCTGCACCACCCCGGCCACATAGCCGCCGATGCCGAAGGCCATCATCTGCCAGGGCGTCCACGGCCCCTGCCCGAACAGGAAGCCGCTGGCGAAAGCGCTGACGGCCCCCACCAGAAAGCCCGTTTCCGCCCCCAGCGCCATGCCGGAGAGCATAATCACCGCGGTAATGGGCTTGAAATGGGGCACCCATGCAAACGCCGCCCGGGAAGCTACCGCCAGCGCGCACAGCACCGCAATCACCACCAGCTCCCGGGCCTGGGGTCTGCGCCGCTCAAAGGCCAGCAGGAAGGGAATCAGAATTTCGATGACGATCAGCGTACTGGTCAGATAATACCACCGGCCCGGCAGCCGGGAACCCAGATACAGCGTGGCCGGAATCAGAAGGAAAATCGTCAGAAGAGAGAAAACGGTCGATTTTTTCAAGGCATTGCCTCCTCGTTCGCCCGGAGCAGCGCCACCACCTGCTCCGCCGTCACCGCATCGTGCAGCACGCTGCGGCTCATCCGGTTGGCCGCCGTGGTGTAGAAGCTGTTCTGGCCGAAAAACCGCCGGGGGGTGTCCGTGGTCAGAATCTGGCCGTCGAAAAACATACTCACCAGGTCCGCATACCGGGCGCAGAACTCCACGTCATGCGAAACCATCACCAGCGTCATGCCCCGCTGCCGCAGATCCGCCAGAATCCCGGCCAGCTTTTCCTTATAGAAGCAGTCGATGCCCTTGGTCGGCTCGTCCAGCAGCAGGAGCTTCGGCTCCGTCAGCAGCACCTTGGCCAGTGCCGCCCGCTGCTGCTCGCCGCCGGAAAGATCGTAGGGATGGGTGTCCAGCAGCGGCTCGATTTCGCAAAGGGCGGCGATTTCCGCCTGCTTTTCCCTGTCCGCCGTCATTTCCGCCAGCTCCTCCCCCACCGTTTTCTTCACAAACAGGCTTTTGGGGTCCTGGGGCAGCATGGCAAGGCACCGGTCAAAGAGGCTGCCTTTCCGGTAGCGCTCCACCGGCTGGCCCAGCAGCCGGATTTTGCCCCGATAGGGCCTGCAAATGCCGCAAACGGATTTCAGCAGCGTGGATTTCCCCGCGCCGTTGCCGCCGACAATGGCGTAAAAGCTGCCTGCCGGTACCCGGGCGGTCACGCCCCGGAGAATGTCCGGGCTGTCCTTTTCGTAGCGGAACCACAGCTCCTTCAACTCCAGCGCCGGTTCGGCTTCCGGCATGGGCGGCTGCTCCGGCAGCCGGTCGATCTTCGGCGGCTGTGGAAACCGCGCCTGCAGCCACGCTCGTCCCTCCCGGACCGTCAGCGGGCCGTCGCCGGTGCCGCCGGACTGAAAATAAATCCGCATGGGCGCCGGAAGCGCCGCAAACATGGGGCTTTTCTGCTCCCAGAGCGTCCGCCCCACCGTCTGGGGCGTTCCCCAGGCGGTCAGATGGCCGTCCTCCATCACCGCTACCCGGTCCGCCGCCGGGAAGATGTCCTCCAGCCGGTGCTCCGTGATGATGACGGTGGTGCCCAGCTCCCGATTGATTTTCCGCACGGTGTTGAGAAAATCCGACGCCGCAATGGGGTCCAGCTGGCTGGTCGGCTCGTCGAGGATCAGCACCTCCGGCTGCATGGCCATGATCGCCGCCAGATTCAGCAGCTGCTTCTGGCCACCGGACAGCTCCGCCACGTCCCGGTGGAACCAGCCCTGAATACCGAAATAGCAGGCCATTTCCGCCACCCGGGTCCGCATGGTTTTCTGGTCGCAGCCCAGACTCTCCAGCCCGAAGGCCAGCTCGTGCCAGACCTTGTCCGTGACGATCTGATCGTCGGGATTCTGCATCACATAGCCGATTTTTTCCGCCTGCTCCCGCATCGGCACTTGGGAAAGCTCCCGCCCGGCAAACAGCACCCTGCCGCTGCGGCGGCCATGGGGTGTCAGCACCGTTTTCAGGTGCCGCAGCAGCGTCGTTTTTCCGCTGCCGCTGCGGCCGCAGAGCACCACATACTCCCCCTGCTCCACCGTCAGCGTCACGTCGTCCAGCGCCGGACGGCCCTTGGCGGTGGGGTAGGAAAAGGTCAGATTTTCGATTTTGAAATGTTCCATTGCATGGTCTCCTTCCAGTGTAACGCCGTGGGAATCAGAAGAAATGCGGTATAGCAGCCCAGTCCCCAGCCGTACCGGCCCGTCACCGGGGCCAGCGCCATCACCGGGGTAAAGGACGCGGAAACGCCGCCGGACGCCGCCGATATCAGCGTTCCCGCCGCCAACAGGCCCATGAGCATCAGCAGCGCCATGTCCCGGCCCGTCATGCGGTAAACCTGAAAGGCGGTCCGCCTGCCTGTGCCGTAGCCCCGGCTCCGCATGGAGTCCGCCGTCACCACGCCGCCCTCCAGTGCCCAGGAGGTCAGCACCGACAGCACCGCCCCGCCGTCCGTCACCTTCTGCCGCAGGCCGTCCTCCCGGGACATCCCCCGGCCGATGGCCTGCCGGGCGCCGAGAATCTGCCGGGCCTTCCCCAGAAAATGGGGCACCAGCCGCAGCACCATCACCAGCAGCAGCGACAGCGCCGGGATCCGGCTGCCGAACAGGCTGATGAATTTATCACTGGTCAGCACCAGATGAAAGCAGTGAAACCACAGCACCGTCACGGCCAGAATCCCCGCAATGGCCCCGCCGTAAAGCAGCGCCTCCAGCGTATAGGGCCGACCGAACACCGTGGCCAGCACCCGGCTGCCCTGGGTATTGAGCAGCGGATTGACTAGCGTCAGCACCGCCAGCAGCGGCAGCAGTCCCGCCAGCAGCTTCCACGCGCCTTTTCCGCTGAGACAGACGGCATAGGCGGCGGCGCAGACCAGCCCCGCCAGCACATAGGCCGGGTGCTGGATCACCACGCCGAAGCCGATGGCGCCCACAAAAAACAGGAAATTCACCGCCGGATGGCAGTCCGAAAACCCGTCGTACCGGTTCATCCGGCCACACCTCCTCCCACGTCGGCCCCCAGCCCGGTACAGGTATAGCACCAGACGATCCGGTCGCTGTCCTGCAGGGCATAGTCGGAGCAGCCATAGTTGGGGAAAACATCGTTGACCTGATACATCCACCCGGACTGGGCGCCGCAGTCGAATTCATACAGCCGGTTGATGCTCTCCAGATAGTAGCTGTCGTAAACCGGCGTCCAGCTGTATTCCAGCGGAATTTCCGCCGCCTCGCACACCCGTTTCAGCACGTCAAACACCGTCTCGCCGTCGGAAAACGACACGTCGGTTTCCGGCAGAATCACGCCGTCCGCCGGAATGAACTCCGCCTTGGCCGGGTTCAGAAGCTCCGGATGGGCCAGAATCGAATCACAGCGGATGGTGATGGTGCAGCGCCTGTCGCCGGAGCCGGGATCGCCGATGCCCTTTTGGGCGGCCAGTGCCTGACGCAGTGCCGCCTCGGACAGGCAAAGCTCCCGGTCCGTCACCGCCAGCAGCGTTTCCAGCGCGAACCGGCTCAGCGTCCCGGCCGATACCGTCCCGGCAGGGCCGGTCAGGTCGGTGATGCCCTCGCCGCTCGCCAAAGCGGCCGTGTCCGTCAGCGTGACCGTGCGGCCCCCGGCGGTCAGCGTCAGGCTGCCGGTGACGTCTGCCACCGCTTCGCCGGTTTCCAGCGTTCCCCGGAAATCCGTTGCCTCCGGGTCTTCCACCGTAAGTACCGCTTCCGGACCAAGGGTCAGCGTGCCGCCGTCCCAGTGCAGGACCGCCCGGCTGCCGGGGGTTCCCTGAAGCCGGTCCCCGGCCCGCAGACGCAGGCCGCCCCCCGTCCGGAGTGAAATGCCGCTGCGCGTCAGCTGCACCACGCCGGTGACCTCCGCCAGCAGCACCCGGTCGGTGCGTCCGCCGTCCAGCCAGCCCCGCACCCCGGCCACCGTCAGGCAGCCCGCCAGCACCATGGCGGCCAGCGCCAGCGCCAGCCCCCGGCGGCCCCAAGTCTGTCCCTTCACCGTATCCCTCCAAACGAAAGCAGTCCGTTCGCCGCGCCGCCTGCGCGGCATGGCATTCTGCCTGATATTTTACCACAGCGTTCCCGCTTTTACAATCTCTTTTCCGGCCATCTTGCATTTCTCCCCGAAAAACGGTATAATCATCTTACTTTTTCAGGAAAGCAGGATGCATCCATGGCTTCATTCATCCCCGTCACCGCGTTTTCCGATCCGGCGCTGGACGTCTATGCCCGGCAGACGGAAAATCAGCTGGTCAACCGGGCCGACCCGGAAAACGGCCTGTTCATCGCGGAAAGTCCGCTGGTCATCCAGCGGGCGCTGGACGCCGGGTACGAACCGTGCTCGGCGCTAATGGAGGACGGCCCCCGTGCTCCCGCCGCCCGGGCGCTGCCGGACCTGTTTCCGGCGGATCTGCCGGTGTACGTCGCGCCGCCGGAGGTGCTTTGCCGGATCACCGGCTTTCACCTGACCCGGGGGCTGCTGTGCGCCATGCGCCGCCGGGCACTGCCGGCACCGGAGGCACTCTGCGCGGGCGCCCGGCGGATTGCCGTACTGGAGGACGTGATGAACCCCACCAATCTGGGGGCCATTTTCCGCTCCGCCGCCGCGCTGAACATGGACGCGGTCCTGCTGACCCCCGGCTGCACCGACCCGCTGTACCGCCGGGCCGCCCGGGTCAGCATGGGAAACGTGTTTGCGGTGCCCTTTGCATGGCTGCCAGAGGACGGCTGGATGGCCATGCTCCGGCAGCTCGGCTTCAAAACCGTGGCCATGGCCCTGCGGGACGACACGCTGCCGCTGTGGGACCCCCGGCTGGCGGCAGAGGAGAAGCTGGCCATCGTGCTGGGCACCGAGGGAGACGGCCTGCCGGAGCGTACCATTGCCGCCTGCGACTACACCGTCCGGATTCCCATGACCCACGGCGTGGATTCGCTGAACGTCGCCGCGGCCAGCGCCGTGGCCTTTTATCAGCTTGCCCTGCGCCAGCCGTAAAAATCATTTTTCCCTCTTGTGAAACGGAAGGAATCCTGCTATAATCATTCATTATTCCGTTATCAACCCGAACCGATAGAGAGAGGATACGCAATGTCTCAGCAAGCAATCTTTTATCTGGATTTGCACAATACCACCCTAACCGTGGAGGCCGTGCTGCCCGCCGGGCAGAAAACGCTGGAGCTGCCCCAAAACGCCGTGCCGGAAGAGGCGGACGACGATTTTCAGGCGGCCCCCGCGCCGGACGGCCCCTTCACGGTCTATACCTTCGCCGCCGACCGGCCCCACCGGTTCCGCTACCGGTGCGTCCTGGCCACAGGAGATCTGTTCGGCGTGTCGGACCACAAGATTCTTCTCAACGGCTACGCCGGGTGCTTCCCCCGGCGTCTGTCTGCCTGCGTCGAGGAAACCCGCTGCGTCCTGCGGCAGGGCTTCGACGGCTTTGACCTGATCGACGGACATCACGACGCCGACGGACGCCGGTACAAATGCCAGCTCTGGACGCCGGATGCGCCGGAGTGTGCCAATCTCATCTGCCTGCGCCGGGGCTGCTACCACAGCGTCTCCGCCGGAGGCTTCACGGCCTACTGCACCCGATCCGCCTCCATTCCCTGCATCACGGACATGATTTCCTACGCCGCCGGCTGTCTGGACTACGACACGCGGCTCTTCGGCGCCCGCCCGGCGCCCCATGTAAGCCTTCTGCTGCTGGACGAGGGAGAATGGGACGACTCCTATGCCCGTCCCGGTCTGATCGTCCTGTGCGGCGACGGCAGCGAGGAATCCTATTGCAGCGCGCTGGGCCACGAGCTTGGCCGCCGCTGGGCCTGCGGCGCCGCCACGGACAGCTTTGAAGACTGGCTCAACGAAACCGGTGCCCGGTGGCTGTCCAACCTGATGCTGCTCCACGCCGGGAAAGGCGAGCTGCTGGAGCAGGAAAAGGCCCGGCTCTTCGCCGCCTACCAGCAGCAGCCCGGCCCCATCCGGACGCCGGACGGCAGCCGTCCCGCCAACGTGCCGCTGGCCGGTACGGTGCTGCTGTGGCAGGTGTATCAGCGCTACGGCATGAAAACCGTCATTGCGCTGCTACGGAAGTTCTTTGATCTGAAGGAAAAAACGACGGAAAACTGGCTTGCCGCCGTCCGGCAGGACAAGGCCTGCGCCTTTGTGGCCGATCTGCTGGAAAATGCCCTGGTCAAGCCCGATCTGCTGGCTCTTTGACCGTTTTTTCGCGCCGCCCTTCCGGGGCGGCGCATCCTGTTGCCAAAAGGAGGCTCTTTTTTGATGCAACCCCCATCCGGCATGACCGCACGGCTGGACCACGGGCCGATTCTGCCCCTGGTTTTCCGGCTCACCGTTCCGGCGGTCATCGCCCAGCTGATTACGTTCCTTTATAATATTGTAGACCGGATGTATGTGGCCAAGATTCCCGACTCCGGCATGGACGCCCTGGCGGCGCTGGGCATCGTGCTGCCCATTACGCTGATGATTCAGGCCTTTGCCAATCTGGTGGGCCTGGGCGGCGCCCCCCGGGCGGGCATCCGCATGGGCGAGGGCCGCACGGACGAGGCCAACCGGATTTTCAACACCGCCTTTCTGCTGCTGACGGTGCTGGGTGTGACCATCGGCGCGCTGACCTTTGTGCTGGCCCGGCCCATCGTGGTGCTGTTCGGCTGCCCGCCCAGCGCGGTGGAGTACGCGGTTTCCTATCTGCAAATCTACGCGGGCGGCACGCTGTTCGTCATGCTGGCCCAGGGGCTGAACCCCTTTATTCTGACGCAGGGCTATTCGTTTCTCGCCATGGGCTCCGTGCTCATCGGCGCCGTCACCAACATTGCGCTGGACCCGCTGTTTATTTTCACCCTCGGCATGGGGGTCCGCGGCTCCAGTCTGGCCACGATTCTGTCCCAGCTGCTGTCCTGCGTGTGCATGATCGTCTTTTTCTTCACCAAAAAGAGCCTGTTCCGGTTCCGGGTGAAGGAAATGCGCCCCACCGCCCGCCGGGTGGCGGACATCACCTCGCTGGGCGTGACGCCCTTTATCATGACGATCACGGAATGCGCCATCCAGATCGTGTTCAACGTGAACCTCAACCGGGCCACCGGCGGCAACAAGGACTACACCGCCGCCCTGACGGTGATGCTCAGCGCCTTGCAGCTGATTTCCCTGCCCCTCAACGGCCTCGGCAACGGAATGCAGCCCTTCGTGAGCTACAATTACGGCAAGGGCGACGCCGACCGGCTGAAAAAGGGCATCGGCTACGTCACCGTGATTGCGTTTCTGTTCTGCGTGAGCATCTGGTCGGTGTCCATGGCGGTGCCGGAGCTGTACGCCCGGCTGTTTTCCGCCAGCGACGCGGTGACGGCCATCGTCCGGCAGTACTGCCCCCGGTTTCTGATGGGGTCCATCATGTTTTTCGTCCAGATGACGCTGCAAAACATCAATGTGGCGCTGGGACAGGCCGTTTCGGCGCTGGTGCTGGCGGTGGTGCGGAAGGTGGTCATTCTGATTCCCCTGTGCTTCCTGCTGACCCATTTTCTCGGGTTTTCGGGGGTGTATCTGTCCGAGGGTATTGCGGACCTGACGGCCGGACTGATTACCGCCGCCGTGATTTTCACTTCCTTCCCCCGGATCTTCCGGAAGCGGGCGGAAGAAGTGGCCCGGCAAAGCGGAAATCTCCAATAAAAAAAGCTGCCCCTCCTGGAGGCGCACTTCCTTACGGAGTGCGCCTCCAGTTATATTAGCCTGACGGCGAGTTGTATTGTCCTTCGGACAGTGGTAGGGTGCTTTGCATTGTGATATTGCCTGCGGCAGTTCAGGCGGTGAATATCCTATCACGTTCATCCAGGATAGAGCCGTTTCCGGAGCGTACAAAAAGAAGGCAGCACAAATTTGCACTACCTTCTTCCTGATGAAGCCTCTCCCGGGGAGCGGCTTTTTTCTTATGTCATGGGTCGGACGTCCGGCCCGCCGGGCTTTTCCATTTCGCGGAAAACCGGCATCAGCAGCCAGGCGGCAATGTAACAAACGAAGGCAAAGCCCAGCGTCAGCCAGAAAACCAGCGTGCTGACAAACACCTTCATGGAAACATAGGCCAGAATCAGCGGCAGCGCGTTGAGCACCGCCATGGCCAGCGTCCGGGGCAGCTTCACCAGCGCCAGCACCCCGGCGTTGACGAAATGCTCCTTGAGCGTATTTTCGTACCGGGCAATCAGCGGGAACAGGTAGGCCCCCACCGCCAGCACGATGACGCACAGCACCCCGATAATGGCTTTGCACACCGTCAGCGCCGCGCCCTGCAAATAGGACAGGGCCAGCAGCAGATTGCAGCCCATCCCGGCGTAAAACACCAGCATCAGCAGCCAGGCGGCGGTGGCCTGCTTCCAGTCCCGCCAGAAGGCCCGGAAAAACGTCCGCAGCACCCCGTCGTCCGTATCCTCGGCGATGTTCTGCGTCACCTTGTGCAGCGCCGTCAGTGCCGCGCCGGCGGTGACCACCGGCAGCGAGCAGAGCAGAAACAGGAAATTCGCCAGGATCATCTCCCCCACCCGGGAGAGAAACTGCATAAAGGGATTGTCCGGGTTAAACAGATCTTTCATACCGCGCCGCCTTTACCGAATGTCGTACACCGTCTTGATGACGGCGTTTTCCCGCAGCTGGGCCGCAGTGCGGTCGGTTTTCGCAAACACGACATACGGCTCCCGGTTCGTCAGGCTGAAGAAATTGTCGGACAGGCCGCAGTCGAAGTCCCGGAAATCCAGGAAAACGCTCCGGGTGAACACGTCCGACGTGACGGCGATTTCCACGCCGCCCTCCGCGTCGGTGAAGGCCGCCTGCACCGTGGGCTTTTCCCAGTCAAAATGCTTGGGCGGCACCAGCGTTTCCACCCGCCGGGTGAGAAACGCGCCGGTTTCGTCGTACAGGTCCGCCGCCAGATAGGTGTGATAGACGTCCAGCTCCGGCAGCGTCATCGACGCCACATCCGGCGAGGACAGCGCCGCCGCCTCCACCGGAATGTCCCGGCGCTCCAGCTCCGTGAAGTCGGAGCGGCAGACGGTCAGCCGGATCCGGCCCCGGAAGGGCGCTCGCGTCTCGTTGGCCACGTTCACCGTCAGCCGGTTTCCCTCCAGAAACAGCCCCATGGCCACCGGCGCATAGAACCGCCTGGCCGCATAGTGCAGCGCCTTGCGGCGGCCGAAATAGTCCACGCTGGACCAGGAGGCCACCGGCCAACAGTCGTTGAACTGCCAGTAAATCGACCCCATGCACACGCCCCGGTTCCGGCGGAAATGCTCCACGCCGTAGGCGATGGCATCGGCCTGCAGCAGCTGGGAAGCATACACCAGATCCTCAAATCCGGAAGGGTACAGATAGTTGTTGGACAGGTAGCGCAGGATGTTTCCGTTGCCGCCCTTGCACTTCTGGTGGTTTTCCATGACCCGGGAGAAGCAGTTGTGGTCCTTTTCCTCGCAGAAGGTCCGGATGGTCTTCATGGACGGGAAGCTCTCAAAGCCGTACTCCGAGCAGAAGCGGAATTTCTCCTGCCGGTAGGCCGTGAAGGGCACACCGCCGTGCCAGACCTTCCAGTAATGGGTGTCGCCCTTGTTGAAGTTGCCCGGATCCAGGAAGCCGCCGCCGGAGGAGGGGCTGGAGGGCCAGTAGAAGGTATCCGGTGCCAGCTTGCCGCACAGCTCCGGGAGCAGATGCTCGTAAAGCTGCAAATAGTCCTGCCGCACCAGCTCGTTATTCTGAATGCCGCCGTTGAGGATCATGTCCTCCATCTCGTTGTTGCCGCAAAGCAGGCCGAGGGAGGCATGGTGCTGCAGGCGGCAAAGATTGTCGGTGGCTTCCCGGGTGAATTCCTCCGCCATGTCGGCAGTGAGCCAGATATTGGCGCAGGCCACCATGAAGTCCTGCCACACCACAATGCCGTACCGGTCGCACAGGTCATAGAAGCTGTCCTCCGGGTAGTAGCCGCCGCCCCAGACCCGCAAAGTATTGAAATTGGCCTCCAGCGCCAGGGAGATCAGCTTTTCCTGCCGCTCCGGCGTCACCCGGGTCAGCAGGTTGTCCATGGGAACATAATTGGCGCCCATGGAGAAAATCTTCACGCCGTTGATGACGAAGCAGAACTCGCTGCCCTTGCCGTCCGGGTCCTTTTCGGTGCTGACGGTCAGCGTCCGCAGACCGACGGTCCTTGTCTGCCGGTCCAGCAGGCGGCCGTCCGCCTCCAGCTCCACCGTCAGGTCGTAAAGCGGCTGCTCGCCGTAGCCCCGCACCCACCAGAGCCGGGGGTGCTCCACCCGGATCATCGCTTCTCCCTCCGTCATGGCCACCCGCTTGCCGTCCAGCGACGCATACAGCGTCCCTCCGGCACCGTGGGCCGTGGCGGCCCGGACGGTGACGTCCACCACCCCGTCGTGGTGATTCTGACTCACCAGCACGGTGTCCAGCCGGTCCGTATCGTAGGCGTTCAGCTCCACCTGGCGGAACAGGCCCATATCCGGCAGCGTGGGGCCCCAGTCCCAGCCGGACTGGTACATGGCCGTCCGCAGGTGGGCCGTGCCGGGAACGGTGTCGCCGTCGTTCATGTACAGATAGTGGCGACGCTGAGCCTCGGTGAAATACCGCACCGGAGAGGAAAAGTCCAGCCGCAGGGTATTTTCCCCGGCTTTCAGCAGCTCCCGCACCGAATAGACATAGGTCCGGTGCATATTTTTCACGTCATCCAGCCGTTTGCCATTCAGGGTAATCCGGCAAAGGGTGTCCAACCCCCGGAAGGTCAGCTCCGCATAGTCCCGGGCGAGAAGCGCCTCGTCCACGGAAAACACGGCGGTGAAGCTGCAATCCTTTTCGCCCAGATGCTGCAGCTCCCGTTCGTTCAGGCCGTAAAAGGGGTCCGGGATTTTGTGATGGTCCAGCAGAACGCTGTACATGGTGCAGGGCGCCTGGCAAGGCAGGTGCATCCCGTCCATTTCCATGGTCCAGTCGCGGATCAGCATAGTCATTCCTCCTTAACGATGATGGGGAAGCGCAAACGCTCCCTGCAGATGGGTGTCGCCGCCGTCGCAGAGGAACCACTCGACGGTTCCCCCGGGGCAGCAGGGCTTCATGGACGCATCGTACTGCCGCAGGCTCTCCCGGGGAACGGGAATTTCCACCGTCTGCGTCTCCCCCGGCTGCAAAAGAAGCTTCCGGAACCCGCACAGCTGGCGGACCCGGGACGTGACCACGCCCTGCTTCCGATGGAGATACAGCTGGGGCACCGCCCAGCCCGGCCGTGCGCCGGTATTGGTCACCCGGAACCGGAGCGTCAGGTCCTCCGCCGTGGGCACGCCGTCCTGCGCGTAGGAAAACGCGGTATAGCTCAGGCCGGAGCCGAAGCCGTAGCGGGGGGCGGAAACGTTATAATACACGCCGTCCCGGCCGCAGTCCTTGGGATTGTAGTACACCGGCAGCTGGCCGGCATGATCCGGCAGGGAAACGCAGAGCCGTCCCGCCGGTTCCGCCTGCCCGAACAGCAGCCGGGCCACGGCCTGACCGCTGGTGGGACCGGGGTAGAAGCAGCAGAAAATCGCATCCGACAGCTCCTCTACTTCCGCCATTTCATAGGGCCGCCCGGCAATCAGCACGGTGACGATGGGCTTGCCCAGCGCCCGCAGATGCCGCAGCAGCCGCAGCTGGCCGCCGGGCAGACGGAGGATGCCGTCGTCGATGCCCTCGCCACAGTCCATGGTGATGGTCTGCTGATGCTTGGCCGCGCCGTTGCTTTCAAATTCGCAGTGGGTAAACCGGCTGGAGCTGCCGCCCAGCACCGCAATCACCACATCGGTGTCCGCCATGGCCGCCACGGCCTGCTCCTCCATGGCCGGGTCGTCCTCAAACAGGGGGCAGCCCGGATGGTAGCACAGCGTCGCCGCCGTGCCGGAAAGCAGCCGCTCCAGCCCCTGTCGGGGCGTGGTGCCCACGCCGGGCCGCTGGGCGGGGGTATAATCGCCCAGCTGATGATAGATGGCGTCTGCGTTGGGGCCGGTCAGACCGATCCGCACCGGCTTGTCCGCCGACAGGGGCAGCAGGCCGTCCCGGTTTTTCAGCAGCACCAT
Organism: uncultured Eubacteriales bacterium; assembly: GCA_905205195.1. Lineage (GTDB taxonomy): Bacteria > Bacillota > Clostridia > Oscillospirales > Oscillospiraceae > Faecousia. The sequence goes on along the minus strand of CAJLCS010000001.1, from coordinate 47,635 downwards.
GCTCTGTTCCGCCAGCCGGGCGGACTGGGGATAGTCCTCGTAAGAGAACACCTGCGCCGTCTCCGGCACATAGGGATGCTCAAACAGGCCCCGGCGGAATTTCAGCGTCAGAATCCGCTTGGCCGCCTCGTCGATCCGACTTTCCTCCACCAGACCGGCCTGCACCGCCTCTTCCAGGCGGCCGAAGGCCGTGTCCCACAGGCCCATGTCCACACCGGCATTCAGCGCCAGCGCGCCGGAGGCCACCCGGTCGCCGGTGATGACGTCCAGCAGGTCGATGGCCACGCCATCGGACATGACGAAGCCCTCAAAGCCGTACTCGCCCCGCAGCAGCTCCGTCAGGAGCCGGTGGTTGGCGTGGCAGAACACGCCGTCGATTTCGTTATACGCCGCCATAAAGGACGCCGCCCCTGCCTCTATGCAGGCCTTCACCGGCGGGAGATGAATTTCCCGCAGCTCGTGAGGGCCGATCCGGGCCGGGCTGGCATTGACGCCGCCGGTGGTCTCGCCCTGGGCGCACAGGTGCTTGGCCACCACGTCGATGCCCTGGCTTTTCATACCCCGGACCGCCGCCCCGGCCATCTGGGACGTCAGATAGGGGTCCTCGCCGAAGCATTCCTCACTCCGGCCCCAGCGGGGGTCCCGGAGCATATCCAGCGCGGAAACCAGCGCCAGGTCCAGACCGAGACTGCGAAGCTGGGCGCCGCAGACCTTCTCCGCCTCCTCCAGAAGTTCCGGGGAGAAGGTGCAGCCGGAGGCCAGATTCACCGGCAGCAGATAGCCGTCCAGCGCCTGATGGCCGTGGGGGCTTTCTGTGCTCAGCAGCGCCGGAATGCCGAAGCGGGAATGGTCGATGACGTATTTCTGGACCGCGTTGCGGATCTGCACCGCTTCCACGCCGGTAACGCCGCTTGCAAAGTCCCGACCGGACCAAGGGTCCGCCCGGTGCAGCCCGTACAGGGCGCCCATGCCGCCGTAGCGGTCCACCTCGTCGGTAAATTCCCGGGAAAGCGTCAGCTTTCCATCCCGCCGCTCGTAGGCGTGAAAGCCGTAGAGCCGCTGATTCAGCTGGCCCACCTTTTCCCGCAGCGTCATGCGGGAAAGCAGGTCCTCCGCCCGCTTTTCCGGAGAAAGTGCCGGATTGCGGTATGCTTCCATAGTATTCCTCCCATTATTTGATCAGAATCGTTTTGATTTCGTAGGGTTTCATCACGAACCGCACCGTTCCGTCCGCCACGTTCAGCTCCTGCTCGGTTTCCTCCAGCAGATTGGTTTCCCACGCCCCGGTGACGGCGGCGGGCAGTGTCAGTGTCACATTGGTTCTTGCATTTTCGGACTCGTAGAGCCGCAGAATGGTGCCGCAGCCTTCCTCCGCCTGCTTCACCGTTTCCAGAATCACGTTGGCCGCGTCCACCGACGCAAAGGAGCTGCTCCGGCCCGGGGTTCCGGCGGCAATCGCATAGGCCGGTTGATTGAGCTTGTAGCTTTCCCGGACCGTCCCGGCCTGCTGCCAGCCCTCCCCGTGGGGGTACAGGGCATAGGTAAACCGGTGCAGCTCCACGTCGGTGTTGGGATTCGGCTCGATGCCGCTTTTCACCAGCGTCAGCGCCGCCACACCGTTTAAGACGCTGTGGCCGTACTTGCAGTCGTTGACCAGGCTGACGCCGTAGTGGCCCTCGGACAGATCCATCCACTTCTGGGCGCAGCTTTCAAACCGGGCCTTGTCCCAGCTGGTGTTGCTGTGAATCTTGCGTTTGACGTTGCCGAACTGAATGTCGAAGGTGGCCTCGTCGGTATGGATATCCAGCGGGAACTCCACCTTCAGCAGGTGCTGGTGGTACTTCCAGTCCACCTCCGTCTCAAAGTCGATCCGGCGGCTGCCCGCGTAAAAGCGGATGTTCTGCCGGATTGTCGTTTGGCCGCTGCGGTAGGCCAGCGTCAGCACGGTGCAGACCGGGCCGTCCTCCGTCCAGCGCAGGTCGGTCAGCTCGTCCACATCCCAGGATTTTTCCGTATAGTACCGGTCGATGTCCCAGTTGTCGTAGTAAATGGGCTTGTCCTCGTAGAGCCGGAACTGATTGGCCTTCCGGCCGGGCAGCACCAGCTCCCGCCCGTACTGCTTGTCAAACAGCGAGGCCATGCTGCCGCTGCCGTCCAGCGCCACCCGGTAGAAGGGCGTCTCCAGATGGTACTCGTCGGTCCGGACAAAGGGGCTTTCCGCCGCCGCCGTCCCCCGGCGATAGGTCCGGAAGCCCTTGGAGGGCAGATCGGTCAGGTACACCAGACCGCCGTCCGCCGTCTGCTGCACCGGGTAAACGCGGCCCGCGTCGTCCTCCAGGGCGGTGACGGTCCGGTCTGCCAGGCGCACCACGTCGCTGCGCGCAAAGCCCAGCGTATTGAAAACGGTCACGCCGTCCCCTTCTCCCGCCAGACGGGTCATCCGGTCTGCAATCAGGCCGCCGGCCTCCCGCTCCAGCGCCGCGTACTCGGCCTTGGTCACCTCGTACACCTCGGCAATGGAGCTGCCGGGAAGAATATCGTGGAATTGGTTGAGCAGCACCGTATCCCGCCACAGCCGCCGGTCCGCCTCGGCCGGATAGTCGCCGGACAGGACCCCCAGCAGCTCCAGATCCATCATGAGAAATTCGCTGCGGCGGTTGCCGCGCTTGTTGCGGGCCATGGAGGTATAGGTGCCCCGGTGGTATTCGAAATAGAATTCCCCTTCCCAGGTTTCCAGCCGCCGGTTGCCTTCCACCCGGGCCGCCAGCTGGTCAAAGTAGGTCCGGGCCGTTTCCTGCCGGACCTTGGGCAGGCCGCGGATGCCCTGCTCCATCCGCCGGGAGGTTTCCAGCATGGTCCGGGTGGGACCGCCGCCGCCGTCGCCGTAGCCGAAGGCCACCAGCACGTCGTTGTTCAGCTCCTTGTTCTGGTAGCGCTCCCAGGCGCCCATGACGGCATCCGGGTGCAGCATGCCGTTATAGGAGGTGAAGAAGCTCTTCTTGGGGTCCTGGCCGATGCCCAGCGTGGTGATCATATGGGTCAGCACCGTGCTGCCGTCGATGCCCTTCCACAGGAAGGTGTCGTTGGGCACCCGGTTGATCTGGTTCCAGGAGAGCTTGGTGGTCATAAAGTAGTCGATGCCGGACTTTTTCATGATCTGGGGCAGGGCACCGGAATAGCCGAACACGTCCGGCAGCCACAGAATCTTGCTGTCCTTCCCGAATTCCTCCCGGAAAAACCGCTTGCCGTACAGAAACTGGCGCACCAGGCTCTCGCCGGAGGTCAGATTGCAGTCCGCCTCCAGCCACATACCGCCTTCCACTTCCCAGCGGCCCTCCGCCACCCGCTGGCGGATTTTTTCGAACAGCTCCGGGTAGCGCTGCTTCAGGAAGTAATACAGCACCGGCTGGCTGGACATGAAGCGGTAGCTTGGGTACTCCTCCATCAGCTTCAGCACCGTGGCGAAGGACCGGACCACCTTTTCCCGGGTCTGGGCCACGGTCCACCACCAGGCCACGTCGATATGGGTGTGGCCGATGCAGGTGGCGATCACCTCGTCCCAGCCCGTCATTTTTTCGTACAGATGTTCCGTGATATAGGCCTGTGCCCGGTCCACGGAAGCCTCGAAGGAAGGCGAACAGGGATCCCGCAGGTCCAGCAGGTTCACGGTGTCGTTAAGCACCGTCTGAAGGTCCAGCCGGACCTTGCTGTCCTCCCCCAGCCGGGGAAAGGCCCAGAGCGGTACCTGAACATCATAGTACAGCCTGTTTACCTTTTCGTCAAGCACATAAAGGTCCGCCAGGAAGGCAAATTCCCGGTGCAGCGTGCCGGTGTAGGCCTGAATGTCCACATTCAGCGTCTCGCCGCCCACGGCCCGCTGCCGCAGCAGCACCTCCCGGTGGTTCATGTCCGCCCCCTGGACCACCTCGCCGTTGATGAAAATCAGGAACTGGGGATTCTTGCCGTCGTCCCATTCCTCGATCTGGGTATGGATGCGGAACCAGACGGATTTGCCGTCCATCTCCTGCGGAACGGTGATCCGGCTGCGGAACCAGTAGTGGGTGCCGGGAATGCCGTGGAAATCCGTATTCTGCCAAAGGAATTTCCCTTCAAACTGATCGGTCCCGGCGTAGTCGGCATACCAGCGCATGGTCTGGCAGTCAAAGGCTTCCCAGGGCGCAGGGTCGGCATCCGCCTCCTCCGGACGGAAAAACTGTCCCTTCTTATACTGCCAGTCCGGCAGGCTCCGGCTGTCCCGGAAGCGCATCAGGCTCAGCTGATTGCAGATCACCTGAATTCTCTGATCGATAAAATACATCGGCAATTCCTCGCTTTGTCTGTAGAATGGTTCCTGTTTACAGGCCGGGCGCACCGCAGCGCCGGTACGTCCGGCCCGGAAACAGGGTGGAGAAAAGGGGGGCCGGTGCAGCGAAGCATCGGCCCCCGAACCTCATTCGGTTACCAGGGCAATGGGAAATCAGCCAACCCAGGCATCAATCTGCGCCTGCGCCTCTTTGAGGACATCGTCAAAGCCGGCGTTACGCATGGCGGTCATCATCTCGGCTGCGGTGGTCTCGGGATCGGCAGTGCCGGTCATCAGCGTGGCCTTGTACTCGTTGAAGATGGCGATGCAGGCATCCAGCTTGTCGGACACGGGCGTTCTGTCAAAGGTGAAGCCCAGCACGGGAGACGGGGTAGCGTTCTCGTTGAGCTGCTTGACTTCGTCCCACTGGTTGAAGGAATCGGTATCCACCGTGGTCACGTTGAAGAAGGTGCCCTGGGTGTAACCGGCCATGGTCCAGTCGGTGTTGTTCTTGTGAACCTTGCCGTCGGCGGTGTAGTCGAAGTTGTCGCCTTCCAGGCCGTAGTACAGCGCATCACGGACCTTGGAATCGGTGTTGACCAGCTCCAGCAGCTGCAGCGCCTTGTCGGGAGCCTTGCAGGCGGCGGAGATACAGCTCATAGAGCCCTGAACGGTGGAGTTGGACAGCACGGTGTTGCCCCACTGAATGGCAATGGCTTCCACGCCCATGCCGGGACCCCAGGTGGTGTTGGCCGCGCCGGACCAGCCCTGCGACACATAAGCGGCACGGTACTTGGGAGCTTCGTCCAGGATGGCGGCATCGGAGTTGATGTAGCCGGCCTTGTACCACTCGTTGAGGGTCTTCAGATCGGTCATCACGTCTTCCTGCTCGAACACAGGAACCACGGTGGGCTTGCCGGAAGCGTTGTAGGAAACGCCCATGGCGGGCAGGCCGGCGGACATATCGTCGTACTTGCCGCCGTAGATGGCGTCCAGGCCGCCCTTGGCCAGGATGAAGGTGGCCTCACCGTTGTCGGCCTCGTTGATGGCCTTCAGGATGGGGGTCACGTCCTGCATTGTGTGGGCATCGGCATAGTTCAGGCCGGTGGCGTCAGCCTTGGCCTTGTCGTAGATGAAGTACTGGGTAGAAGAGGAGTCCTTGTAAGCGGGGACGCCGTAGACCTTGCCGCCCAGCGAGCAGGCAGTCCAGTAGTCCTCAGGGATGAAGCTGTACAGGTTGGGGGAAGCGGTCTTCACCAGGTCGGAGATGTCCAGGAACGCGCCCATGGCCACGTCGCTGGCAAAGGTGCCGTTGTTGGTGAACATGATGTCGTAGGGTTCGCCGGTGGAAACGATCATGTTGCGGCGGGTATCCCAGTCGCCCCAGGTGATGATTTCCATCTCCAGGTGCACGCCGATCTTCTCTTCCAGATAGGCGTTGAGGTTGGCGGCCCAGGCGTCGTAGTTGGCGGGCATACCGCTGCCGACGGCAACCCACTTCAGGGTCACGATGTCATCGGTCTTCTCGGTGCCCTTGGTCTCGTCGTTCTTGGGAGCGGTGGTGGACGGTGCGCCGGTGGTATTGTCGGCGGCGGGCGTCTTGCCGCAGCCGGCAAACAGGGTGGCCAGCATCAGGACGGCAAGAAACAGTGCGAGGGTCTTCTTCATTTTAGTTCCTCCTAAAGATGATTGTTTATTGCAGCAGCGGCCGCTGCTTCAATATGAAATGGGGTTCCTCAGCCCTTTACCGCGCCGACCGTCAGGCCGGAGATAAAGTACTTCTGGAAGAAGGGGTAGATGCAGGCAATGGGCACCGCCACGATGAAGGCAATGGCCATCCGGACGGATTCCTGGGGCATCTGGCGGATCATATCCGCCTGGGCCAGGCCCGCCGTGGGGTTCTTGGTCAGGTACTCCAGGTTCTTCTGCATGGACTGCAGCATGGCCTGCAACGACTTGAGACTGTCGCTCTTGATGTACAGCATGGACTGATACCAGTCGTTCCAGTAGCCGAAGGCCAGGAACAGGGCGATGGTGGCAAGCACCGGCTTGGAAATCGGCAACACGATCCGGAAGAAAATGGTCCACTGGGACGCGCCGTCAATCTGGGCTGACTCGATGACCGCATCTGGAATTGTGGTGCGGAAGAAGGTCCGGGCGATGGTGACGTTGAAGCTGGACACGGCCAGCGGCAGAATCAGCGCCCAGATGGTGTCCGTCAGCTTCAGCACCTGGGTGTTCATGACGTAGGACGCCGCCACACCGCCGCCGAAGATCATGGGAATAAACACCATGATGGTGAGAAATCCGTTGAGCTTGTGCTCCCGGCGGGACAGGACGTAGCCCATCAGGCAGGTGAGAATCACGCCCAGCACCGTGCCGATCACCGTCACTTCGACGGAAACCCACAGTGCCCGGAGAATGGTGGTCCGCTGGGTCCACAGGTACTTGTAGGCGCTGGTGGACACGGTTTTGGCGGTGACATAGAACTGGTAGCCCTGGGTCCGGATCACCTTCTCATCGGTAATGGAGATGACGAAGGTGAAGACAATCGGCAGCAGACATGCCAGCGCCAGAAGAATGAAAATAACGTTGAAAATCACATTGGTAGCCGGCTTGATCCGATTGAGGCGCTTGGCGTTATCGTTCAGCCCTTTTGCAGACGTTTTGCTCATCAATCCCACGCTCCTCTCAGATCAGTGCGCTGGCCTTATCGACCTTGCGGACCACGGCGTTGGCGATGAGAATCGTCACGCAGCCAACCATGGACTGGAACAGGGACGCCGCGGCGTTCTGGCCCAGCTTGGGGCTGGTGGTGACCATCTGGAAGATCTTCACGTCGAAGGTGGCAACCACCGGCGTCAGCGGCTGGCCGGCGCCCCGGGTGACCTGATAGAACAGGCCGAAATCCGAAGAGAAGATGTGGCCCACCGCCATGATGAACATCATGATGATGATCGGCCGCAGCGACGGCAGCGTAATGTACCGGGCCTGCTGGAACTTGGTGGCGCCGTCCAGGGAAGCGGCCTCATACAGCGTGGAATCAATGCCGGTAATGGAGGCTAGATACACCACCATACTGTAGCCCAGCACCTTCCAGACGTGCATAATCACCAAAATGGCGGGCCAGTATTTCGGCTCGAAATACCAGTTGATGTTCTCCCCGCCGAAGGCCCGGATGATGCTGTTGAGCAGGCCCTTGTCGGTAATCAGCAGCGCATAGACGAAATAGCTGATGACCACCCAGGACATGAAGTGGGGCATAAACATCAGGGTCTGATAGGTCTTGGACATCCGCTTGCTGTAGATATTGCTGATCATCATGGCCAGGCCCACCGGCAGGACGATATCCAGCACGATGAACACGGCGTTATACAGCAGTGTATTGCGGAGGATCTGGGGGAAGTCTTTTAAGCTAAGGAAATATTCGAAGTTTTTGAGACCAACCCATTCGCTGTGAAGCAGATTGTAAAGGAAGCTCTTGGAAGCATCCACAATCTTATAGTCCTTCAGAGCAAGAATAATGCCGAACATCGGCAGATAGCAGAACAGCAGGTACCACACAAAGGTCGGCACCGCCAGGATGGTCAGCTCGACGTCATCCTTGCTCCATTTCCAGAAGGGCTTCTTCCCCACGGCTTTCTCCCGGGCTTTGAGTCGGGGCATCTCTTCATCACCTTTCCGTATTTTTTACATTCTTATTATAGGGCGGCGCGTTCACTCTGGAAAGTCTTGAAATTTCGCATCATAGTATGAAAAGGATACATTTTAGAAATTTTTCAGAAACCGGATGTTTCTTTTTGATTTCTTTTCGGCATCTTGCATAATTATTGTTAAGCATTTTTGTACAAAATGCGAACGGCATGGACGTAAAATCGGCTCCGCGCGCAAGGCGCAGAGCCGATCCGTTTTCGGTTTTTACGGCAGCGTCACGGGCGCCGCGTCCCGGCGCCGGAGCCAGGAATCAATCTGGGACTGAAGTACCTGGCGCAAGTCATCAATACCGGCTTCCCGGAAGGCTTCGTTCATTTTGGGAACATAGTCGTCCGGGTCCACCGTGCCCGTCATCAGCGCGGCATAATACCGGTCATCGATCCGGGCAATCCGGTCAAATTCCAGCGTGCAGCCGGAATAATCCGGGGTAAAGCCCAGCAATGTGGATTCCTTGGCCGCCGCGTTGAACTCCTTGAACACCTCCCACCGGTCCAGGTTCTCCCCCTCCCGGGTATAGAGCAGGAACCAGTTGCCCTGGGTGTAGGTAATCCCGGCATAGGCGGCGGAGGTGGTGTGGACCTGTCCCTTGTCCGTCAGCGTATAGTGGACCCCCTCGATGCCGTAATTGAGCAGATTCCGCACCTCCGGATCCGTATTGACCGCATTGAGGAAGGTCACGCATTCCTCGGGATGATTCGTCTGGGCGTTGACCACCATCACGCCGCCCCGGGTGGAGTCGGTGGTGGCCACGCTCCGGGAGGCCTGCTGCACCACAATGGGATAGCCGAAGGTTTCGCTGTAGCTGGCATCCGAATCCGGTCCGCCGCTGGACAGGCGCAGAAACGTCTTTTCGTCGGAGAAACGGGACAGGGACGTGCGGATGCTGGCGTCCTCGTTGATATAGCCCAGGGAATAGTACCGGTGCAGCGTCCGCAGCTCGTCCATCACCGCGTCGATTTCGAAGGCGTTATAGACCCTGCATTCCGGATCGTCCGACCGGATCACCAGCGGCACGGTATCATAGGTGACATACTCATAGCCCACCGGCAGGAACAGATTGTGCCGGGTGGCGTCCATGAAAAAGGGGATATAGTCCGGCTCTTCCCGGGCAATCATGGCCAGCAGCGGCTCCAGCGATGCAATGGTCCGGTACTGGGTAATGTCGATGTCGTATTTCTCCACCAGCCGCTTGTCGAAGAGAAACTGGGTGGGCGTCGCCAGCTCCTTGTTGGTCGGCACGCCGTAAATCCGGCCGTTGACCAGGACGCCCTTCCAGAAGGTGCTGTTCACGGCGTCGTACATCTCGCTGCCGATAGTGGTCATATAGGGGGTCAGGTCCAGCCAGCTGCCCCGGCGGGCATTGGACTGATAGTTCTCCGTCCAGGCAAAGGCAATGTCAAAGCTGCCGCTGGTGTTGACCATGGTGGAAAGCCGCTTTTCGTAGTCGTTCCAGCCGATTTTCCGATAATCCACCCGGAAGCCGTAGCGCTTCACCAGCAGCTCGTTGAGGGCATCGTTCACCCGCTGCAAATCCGCATCCGGCTCGCCGATGGTGTAATACACCAGCGTCACCGGCTGCCGTTCGGTCTGCTCGGCATCGTGGGCCGTGCAGGCGCTCAGCAGCACCGCCAGAAGCAGAAAAAACGCCAGAAACCGCCGCTGCTTCATACACCCTCCTCCGGCTCGTCGGTCTGCTTGCCCCCGCCTTCGCCGGGAATCGCCGTCCGGAGGACGTTAGGCGAATAGCCGAACAGGCGGTTGAAATGGACGTAAAAATTATTGGGCTGGGAATAGCCCACCTTGACCACGATATCGGAAATCCGCTCCCGGGTGGTTTCGATGAGCCGCTTGGCCGTGTACATCCGGTAAACCATCAGATATTCCGTGAATTTCAGGCCGGTATCCTTCAGAAACACCCGGCCGATGTACTTGCTGCTCATATTGAACATATCGCCGATCACCGCCAGGGACAGATTGGCGCCGCAGTCGTTTTTGATAATCAGGATCACCTTGTTGGTAATGTTGGAAAAATCGTGATAGGGCCGGTTGGAAACCTCGTCGATCTGGGCCGCCGGCTGTTTCTGCTCCGGCAGAGTGCCGCCCAGCTCCGAGACGATGGCCTGGGTAAGATAGGTTTCCAGGTCCCGGGTGTTGATGGGCTTGAGCAGATAGTCCCGTGCCCCAGCCTTCATGGACCGCTGCACATAGAAGAAGTCGTCGTAGCCGGAAATCATGCAGAACGATGCGGTCAGGCCCATTTCCCGCAGCCGCGCAATCAGCTCATAGCCCAGGTGGCCGCCCAGATTCACATCCACCAGCACCAGATCCGGCTTTACGTCCAGCGCAATATCCACCGCCCGCTCAAAGGACGTGGCCGTGTAAACCGCGCCGATATTGAATCGGCTCCAGTCCAGCAGCAGCTTGATATTTTCGCAAATGTCCTTTTCATCATCCACGATCAGCAGACGGTACATTTTCCTGTTCCTCCTTGTTCTCGATCACAATCCGCACCCGGATTCCCGCCGGCGAATTGTTGGACAGACTCATTTCCACCTGCCCGCCGTAATACAGGCACAGCCGCTGATACACATTTTGCAGGCCGATTCCCTTGCCCGGGAGCTGGGTATACTGGCGGATGGCCTCCGGCGTCAGCTCCTCGTTGATTTTTTGCAGCTGATCCTCCGGAATCCGGCCCAGATTGTCGAAAAATTCCATGACATAGCGATGGTCCTGCTTCTGGGCCGAAATCACAATGACCTTAGTTTTGACATCATCCTGGAAATTGTGCTTGAAGAAGTTCTCCAGAATGGGCTGCATCCAGATTTTCGGCGTCTGAAGGTCCTTGACCTCGTCGTCGGCATCCACATGGTACACCAGCTGGTCGCCGTACAGGAAGGCCATCAGCTCCAGATACTGGGTGGTGATCTCCAGCTCCTTTTCCAGCGTGATAATCGGCGCGGTTTTGACGATGTTGCGGTACAGCTGGCCCAGATTGGCCGTGGCCTCCGCCGCATCCGACGCCCCCTCCCGCAGCGCCCGGAACCGGATCCGCTCCAGGGTATTATAAAGGAAGTGGGGGTTGAGCTGGGCGCTGAGCATCTGCATTTCCGTCCGCTGCTGGTTGATGGTCAACACATATTTCTGCTGAATCAGCAGCTGCAGCTGGGTATACAGATCATTGAGGTGGGCGGCAATCTGGCCGTATTCGTCGGACCGTCCCCCCAGATCAACCTTCACGAAATTACTGGACTGGGCCTGGGTCATGCTGTCCAGCATGGACCGCAGAAACACTGTGTCCTTGGAAAACTGGCGGCTGTAGAGCACCGTAATGTAGCCGAAGGCCAGAATCTGAAAGGCAATCACCGCCAGCATGGTGTAAAGGGAAAACCGCAGGTACTTCTGCCGGGGCGCCACGCTGATGACGGTGTAGCCCTCGGCAGGCTTGACCGAATAGAACATCCATTTGCCCTGAATGTGGGCCTGGCCCAGCGTCTGGGTCCGGGCCGCCAGCGCCTTCCACTCCTGATCGGTGAGCTGGGGGCCGCCTGCGGACACCACCGCGTCGCCGAGCACCAGCGCCACGCCCTCCTGCTGATTGCTGCCGAAGGTGGCGGTCAGATAGTCGGAAAAGTCAATCAGAAACGAAATCCGGCCCAGCGCGCCGCTGGGTCTGACGATGTTCTTGGCATATTCCAGCCGCCCTACCGTCAGCTCCGCCGCCTTTTCCGCGTCAATGTCGTAATACCGGGAGTGCCCCCGACCGTTATACTCCATGTTGTAAATCATACCGTTGGCGTCATAGAGGATATTGCGGATGCAGTAGTCGCTTTCAGACACGATGCTATGGGCCGCGTCGGTGTATTTTTCATAGCCGGTGCCCACCCGGTCCAGCAGAGAACGGACATAGTCCACCGGCTTGGCGCCGAAGAACTGGTAAAAATCCTGTTCCAGCGTAGGGGTGGAGTAAATCCGGAAAAACAGCCGGTCAATGCCGCTGATGACGCTCTCCCGCTTCATGTCCACGTTGGTGTAGACGCTGTCGGCGGTGGCGGAGAAGTTATTCAGGCCGGTTTTGTGGGCATTGAACATCAGCACGGCAGAAATGCCGGTGATCAGCACCAGCGTCACCGCCAGATAAATAATAAAGGTTCGCCGGTAAAGGCGAAAGTTCAAAAAGCTGAAAATTCCCGTTCTTTTCATTGGTTTTGCCTGCCGCAGGCTTCCTTTCCGTCAAATCGTCAAAATGGTCAATCTGATTATAGCATTTCATGGGCAAAATGTCCAGTTTCTTTTCCCTCGGTCCAACGGGGAAATCTTGTCCTCGCTCGACCGAGGGACCGGCCGAAGCCGGTCCCAAGGTCTTAAGAGAGCTGACACTGAAATCAGTGACGCTTGCGCTGGATGGAGAGCACCGCGAAGGTGGCCAGTGCCGCAAAGGACAGCACCGCCAGAGCCACCGCCGTTATGGGGCTGGCCGCGTCGCCGGTAGAGGGCGTTCCGGGCTGGCCGGGGTTGGTGGGCTTCACAGGCTCGGTGGGTTTTTCGGGTTCGGTGGGCTTCTCAGGCTCCGTGGGCTTCTCGGGTTCGGTCGGCTCGGTGCCCTTGATCTCCTTGAAGGTGGCCTCGATTCTGGTGTCGCCAGTCACGGTGACGGTAAACCGGCCGTCCACCAGCTCCACGACTTCACCGTTGACGGTCACCCGGTCGATTTCGTAGCCTTCGTCGGCGGTGACGGTGTAGGTCACCTCGGTGCCGTCGAGATATTCGGCGGTGCCCGGGGTCACGGTGCCGCCCGCACCGACAATCACTTCCACCGCGAAGCGGGCCTTGGCGGTCACGTTGACGATGGCGGTGTCGGACTTGGTGGGATCGAGGACGGAGGTGGCCTTCACGGTCAGCACGCCGTCCGGCTCGTCCGCGCCGATGGTCAGAATGCCGTTGGCGTCAATCTTGGTTGCCTCGGACTTGGCGCCCTCCACCGTCCAGGTCACTTCCTGCACGGAAGGCGCAGGCAGGGACACCGGCTCGGTAACGGGTTCGGAAACGGTAACCGCTTCATTCTCGGATGTACCGGAAGCAGCCTTTTCGCCGTAAAGCTGGAATTCATGGATACGGACAGCTGTCCACAGGTTGATGCAAGAATCATCAATCCGGAGTCTGAAATACCGGCCGGTCACCGGGGTTTCCAGCGTATGGTCCACCACCATGGCCTGTGCCGTGCTGTTGTCCACCAGCTCCACTTCCGTCCAGTTATCCTTGTTGGACAGATAGCTGCTATTCGCCAGATCCTCCGCGGAAGCATTGGGATCCTTCAGCACTTCCATGGCAAAAATCTTCGTGTTGAAGCCGGGTTCGCCGTCTCCCTTTTCACCGTGGACAGTTCTCCAACGGTTGATCGTGTAGTTATCGCCTAGATCGATGGCAAGCCAACCGGTTTTTCCGTTGGTGCACCACTTGGTGTCTTCCTTGCCGTCCAGTGCTTTTTCCTTTTCCTCATTGCGGTTGCCGTTGCCGGAAGCGCCCAGAATGTTGGCTCCAATGGAAACGCAGCCATCAATATTGACCGGGATATCCACCGTGATATTCTTCGTCACAACCAGATTGCTGTTCGTCCGGGAAGTCGCACTAACCACCAGTTTGGTAGAGGTTTCTTCGGCGCTGACCATCAGCAGGCCATCGGCGCTGATCGTGGTATCCGCGCTTTCGGCACCTTCCACCTTCCACGCAATCAGATCGGAACCGGCCGTCTCTCCCTTATAGATTGCCGTAAACTGCATGGTCTTGCCCGCCGTCACGGTGCTGGCATCAGAAGAAATGCTCAGTGCCACCTGCGGTCTGAAGTTGCCGCTGGTATAGGACAGGCTCGGCTCTTTCTTGCTGACGGCGGTAACCGTCAGATAGTAAGCCGATTCATTCACGTCAACGGTCAGAACGCCGTTTTCATCCATCTTGGTGCCAGCCTGCAGTGACCCCCAATAGGGTGCCACACTCCAAGTGTAGTCCGTCGGCTCCAGGTTCTCGCCCTTGTACTGAACATAGAACTGCTGGGTTTCCCCCTTATAGACATTTCCGGAATTCGGGAAAACGGCATAAGCGGGAAGAACACTGACACTCAGGCTTGCAGAAGCAGCAGCATCCTCTTTTGCCGTCGCAATCACGCTGATTCTGGAAGCGCTCTCCGTTTCTGCAACGGTCAGAAGGCCGTTCTGGTCAATTTTTGTATCTGCGGACTGATTGCCGCTGATGCTCCACGTTACCTCATCAGATTCGGCAAAATTCTTGACTTTTGCGGTATACTGCCGTGTTGCACCAGCCTGAACGCTGTTAATGCCTTCCACCGTAACGGAAATCGCACCGGCAAGATACACTTCTTCGGACACATTGCCGTTGTAGTCCTCCAGCCAGACGTACACGCCGTCCGCATCGGAGGGAATCTGCTTAAACACGGCATGGTCGTTGGTCACGCCGGCGCCGACACCGCGGGTCACTTCCACGGTATCGCCCCGCTGGCCGTCGGTCACCACCTGATAGCGGATAACGTGCCAGTCGGTGCTCATGGGTTGGGTCAGGCGATGGTCAGAGGGGAAGATTCTGCCGTCGTAGGGCTTGCAGTACTTGTCGGGCAGACGGGAATCCACTACGGTGGACGTGCCGTCCTTGGTGATCTGCACGGTGATGTAAGCGCCGTCGGCATCCGCGCCGGTGGGCACTTCCACGGTGCAGCCGTTGTTGCCGGAGGCAGTCCAGGTCCGCTTTTCGGACTCGTAGGAGGTGGTCACGGTCACGTCGGCCTGGCCGCCTTCCCAGGTCAGCACCAGCTGGCCGTCGGTGGAATTATCCACGGTGACGTTCTTCACGGCGTCGCCGTAGTTGTAGGTGGTCATGGTGCCTTCGCTCTCGGTGCCGTCGGCGGAAACCGCCTTCAGAACCAGCGTCACCTGACCGGCTTCCTCGGCGTAGCCCTTCACGGCCGCCGCGAAGTTCAGCGCGTCACCGGCGGTGGCGTCCACTTCCTTGGGGCTGACGGTCACGGACTCGATGTAGCTGGCCGCCGCCTCGGCGATGGCGTCCTGCACGTTCTTGATGTAGTAGTTGCTGTCATAGATGCCGCCAAGGAACACTTCCTTGCCGCCCACCATGGCATACAGGTTATACTGCTTGACCTGGTCGTAGGACTCCTTGTCCCAGGACACGGTCATTTCGCCGTCCTCGTAGGCCTTCACGACATGGAAGCCTGCGGGCGCGTCGGGCACCTGATCGGTGCCGGAGGTGAAGCGCATCTGGCCGATGTTCATCTGGTAGCCTTCCGCCTTGCCCTCAAACACCAGGCCGAAGGCGGCGATTTCCTTGCCCGCGTAGGCGGACAGGTCCACGGCGGCGGTGACCCAGGAGTCGGACTTCTTCTCGGAGCCGGGGATGGCCAGCTTGACCACGTTCTCGGGGTCATCGGCAAAGATCAGACCCAGCTTCATGGCGGAAGCGTCGTCGGAGGTCTTTTGGAAGGTAACGGCCATCTTGGAGGCCTCACCGACGTTCAGCGCAGACTTGTACAGATGCAGGAAGTTCTCGGCGTTGATATCGCCGTACACGGCCAGAGAGGAGCCGCCGTTGTAGGCGCCCACCCGCTCAAAGCCGAACTGACCTTCTTCGCCGCTGTTGTAAACCTTGCGGTACTTGGTGCCGTAGTCAAACTCGGCAGACAGAGACGCAGGAGTCTCGTCACCCTCGGCGGCCACGTCGAACCACCACTGCCAGGTGGGCAGGATGTCCTGCAGGTTGATGTTGGACCACTCGGAGTCGCTGGACCGTTCGCCGTCCACCGCGTACTCCAGGCCGTGGCCGGTGTTGAAGTTGGTGTAGAAGCTGTCGCCCCGCACCACGGAACGCTCGGCAATGTAGTCGGCGATACCGGTGAAGTTCCGGGCGTCAATGTCGCCGACGGAGCCGGATAGGCCCGCGTTGACGGCGGTGGTTCTGGCGTTATTGTTGCCGGTCCACCACAGACGCTCCCGCTCGAAGGCCATCCACTGGTACTCGTCCAGCTCCCGGGAGAACAGGTTGTAGCCGGTTTCCTCGTCCTGCCGGATCGTCCGCTCCAGGCCGGTCTGCACGAAGTCGGTACCCAGAGAGGCGATGGAGGCGTTCATGACGCCGTCCTTCAGCAGGCGGCTGAAGCTGTTGCCCCAGCGGTCCCGGCCGGCTTCAAAGCCGTTGAAGGCCACCTGATACTTGTCCAGGCCGTAGGGCTTGGTCTTCTCGTCGCCGGCCACCGCCGTGCCGTACTCCTGGAAGATGGAGTTGGCGTAGAGGGTGGCGTTTTCGTAGTTATTCTCGGTGGCGGAGGTCAGCATATTGGTGCTGAAGCCGCCAGCGTTGTACCACTGGATGTACATGCCGTCCTGCCGCATCTGAGCCAGGAATTCCTTCAGCTGCGCTCTGGCGGATTCGCCGTAGGCCCGGCCTTCCATGTTGAAGAAGTAGCCGTCGAAGCCGTAGTAGCGGGCCATTTCCGTGAGCTTGTCCGCCACGGGGTAGCGGCCGTTCTCGTCCTTATAGAGCATGACCTCGAAGTTCTGGTAGGCCCGGGGCTGGAACATACAGCCCAGGGACAGCACGCCGTTTTTGTGGGCGGCGTTGGTGTAGGCCGGGTTCGGCAGGTTCACCAGGCCGAACTCGAAGTTCCGGCGCTTCCAGGCGTTGCCGTCGGTGGCGTTCCGCTCGTCGCGGACGTCATTGAGCTCCTCGGGGGTGCCCACGGAGGGCATGCCGTGCCAGGAGGCGTACTGATCGACGTACTGCCAGAAGTTGAACACATGGGTGCTGAACTCGTTGGTGTAGGCGTCGGAGTTAAAGAAGCTGTTGCCGTAGTCGCCGGTCAGCGTCAGGTACTGGGCCAGCGGGGTCAGGTCAGGGTTGGCCTGAGTGGCGGCAAAGGCCGCGTTGCGGTCCTGCAGCGGGACCTGCGCTCGCAGCAGCTCGGCGTAGGGGTCCGTCTCCGGGGACCACTGCATGATGTCCTCCACGCGGTAGCCGTGAAGCGTGGGCTGGTTCTCCCCCTCGGCGGAGGCGCCGACGTAGGGATAGGTATCTCCGGCGAACACGGTGACGGTACTGCCCAGCAGCAGCACCAGAATCATCGTCAGCGCCAGAAAACCGGAACCGATCCGTTTGCCTGTCATTTTCCGTTTCATTTGATGTTTCGTTCTCCTTTCAGATTGTTTCAGAGTCTTTCTTCGCACCAAAATAACCTGGGGCCTGGCGGCCCAGCCTTTTGAATACCTATATTTTACGAAACGTCCCCCGGAAATAATAGTCGTGAAAGGATACACGGATTCCCCAAAAGGAAACCTCGGGTGTCAAAAATCAGGCTTCGTTTTTGTGCAACTTGCACATCTCTTCGCCGGAACAGCACGAAAAAGCGGCGCTCCTCCGCAGAGGAACGCCGCACAATTGGATAGGAAATCGCAGCCTTTCTGTCAAAATCATCCGTTTCCGGCGGCCGCCTGCACAAAGGCGGTCGCAATCTGGCAGCTGGGGGCGTCCGTCTCCGGCATCATCTCCGGATGCCACTGGATGCCCCAGACGAAACGCTTCTCCGGCGCGAAAACCGCCTCCACAACGCCGTCTCCCGCCACGGCCATGGCGGTCAGCCCCGGCACCGACTGCCGGATGGCCTGATGGTGGCAGCTGTTGACGCCGATCTCCACCGCGCCCAGCACCGCCGCCAGCGGGCCGGACACCGTCACGACGTGGGCCGGGCGGTCATAGGGCCGCTCCATCCGATGGCAGACGTCCGACGGATGCTGGGTGGGCAGGTCCTGCCAGAGGGTGCCACCCATGGTCACATTGAGAATCTGGCAGCCCCGGCAAATGCCGAGAATCGGCTTGTTTTCCTGCCAGAACAGCCGCAGAAGGGCCGCCTCCACCTCGTCCCGCAGGGGGCACATATGACACAGGCCGCTGTCCGGCACCCCGTAAAGGGCGGGATTCACATCCGGGCCGCCGGTGACCAGCAGGCCGTCCAGCCCCGCCGCCAGGCGGGCCAGTGCGTCCCCGTCCCGGGTCAGCGGCAGCATCACCGGCACGCCCCCGGCCTGCTCCACCAGCCGGAAATAGCCCGGCTGCATCCAGAGACTGTCCAATTCCGTATCCAGCAGCGGCGTTACGCCGATCAATGGCTTTTTCATTCTGCGCCCCTCCAAATGTTAAGAAAAAAGCCACCGTAATTCCGTTAGAATTACGGTGGCGTGGCAGAGGATGAGGGATTCGAACCCCCGCAAACGGAGTCAGAGTCCGGTGTGCTACCGTTACACAAATCCTCTATCTCAAGAACGCTATTATTATACACGATCCAGCGGAAAAGTCAAGGCCTTTTTCTCGAATCGGAGAAACTTTCTTTCCCGCCCTTTCAGGATGCCCCGAAACCGGCCCGCCCATGCGCGGTCCCCGGCCAAAAACCGGGGACCGCATGAGCTTCAGTCGATCCAGACCGCATCCAACGGCGGCACCGTCAGGGTTTTTCCGTCCACGCGGCAGGAAATGGGCTTTTCGCGGAAATTCACGATCACCTGCTTCTGCGTTCCGGCGCTGTTTTCCCAGCGGGAGGTCAGCAGGCCCGGCAGCGCACACCGGCTGCCGTCCCGGCGGATCAACAGGAAATCCTCCGCCGTCTCCACCGGCCTGGGCCGCACCATGCGTCCCAGGTGCAGATAGGGCGCATAGGTCCGGCGCATGGCGTTGAGCCGCCCCAGCAGCGTCAGTACCGGCTCCTGGGCCGGCGGCTCCACGTCCCAGTCAACGCCCCAGCCCCAGATGACATTCCCACCCTCGCCCAGGCAGACCGTCAGCATATCGCCGGCCGTGAAGGAATAGGCAATCCGGTAGCGCAGACTGTCCGGATTCTCCGAAAAATCCTGACTGTTGCCGATGCCGCACTGATTTCCCATAAAGTTATTGATGTACTCATGGAACAGCCAGGCGTAAGCCGGTACCGGCTGTCCCACGCAGAAGCCGAACTGATACCGCAGGTCGTTCATGGGCAGCGCCCCCACAAACGGCTCCGATGCCGCCCCTTCGCAGCCCAGCACCATGGCGCTGCCCTGCTCCGCCAGTTTCCGGTGGGCATACTCGAAAATCCGCAGCATGGCCTCGTTCTCCCACACCCCCGGCGCCGGCGGATGGCCGTGATCCCGGCCGTAGCACAGGGCGGCCTCGCCGCCCAGATTCTGATCGAAATACTGGGCATAGTCGCAGCCACTGCGGGCAATGGCCGTCACCTCCCCCGCCACGATCCGGGCCACCTTGGGGCTGACCGGGCACATATCATAGCCAAGGCGGATCGGCGCGCCGATGACCTTCGACTGCTCGATGGTGCCCCGGGCCGTCCGGCACATCAGCGTCTCGTCATACCGGTCGGAAAAATCCAGCTCCGGGTTGAGGAAGCTCTTGGTGGTCCAGCCGATGCCGCTGCAATACACCCCCGCCAGATTGCCCTGGGCATGAAGATCCCCGATAAACCGGGTGAACTGCGCCTCCCCGCCGTAGGGGGGCCAGACGTAGGGGGTGGCCCAGGGGGCCGTGCCCTCCCAGTGCATGGGCAAGGCCATGATCCGGCTGCCGGTTTCCCGGCCCAGACGCGCCGCCACCGGCAGGGCGTTGGCATAGGGGTAATATTCGTTGGGCGTCATGTCCCCGTGGTCGATGGTGCCCCGGATGGGATAGAGCATGACGATGGGGGAATCCGTCATCCAGTCCGGCAGATCGTGCCGGGCTCTCAGCTTGGGCGGCAGCGCCGTTTCCGCCTCCATCCAGCGCCGGTACCGCTCCGCCGCGTCCTGCCAGTCGCCGTTCATGGCCGCCGTGACCATCTCGAAGCCAGACGTCCACTTCCCCGCTGCGCCGCCGCAGAAAATCCGGTATTCCAGCGCAATACCGTCGCCGCTGCGGTAAAATTCCACGGTTTTCGGCGTCCGGTGAGGATCGTGGGCGGCAAAATACAGGCCGCTGCCGCTGCCGTAATAGGCCATGAACTGCATGGGGCAGCTGCCGGGATAGAAGCCGCTGAAGCCGCCGTTGGACTGGCCGCGGATCTCCTGATAGGGCATAAGCCGCTCCCGCACCGTGGGATCGTCGATGACCTGCCCCTCAATGGCGGGCCAGAACAGGCTGGTGTCGCCGCCCTGCCCCTTCATGGGACCGGCCACCGTCAGCTGGGGAAACTCCGTCCATTCCAGCAGCAGGCCGCTGCGGTTGTCCACCGTAACGGACCAGCCCAAGCCGTCGCCGCTCAGCGGCCGGACAGACACCTCCGCATCCACGTTTTTCCCGGCCAGATTCCGGAAAACGAGTTTTCCGTCCTCCGCCGTGACGTTCTCCGCCTCCCGGGCCGTGCAGCGCACCGGCGTGCCGTCCTCCTGCAGAAGCTGGCAGGTAAACAGCGGCCGCGTTTCGCCGCCGGGAGCGCAGAATTCCCTGCCGCCGATCAGAATCGACGTGACGCCGTAAAACGGCGGCGTCAGCGTGACGGTCAGCGGTCCGTTCCGAAGTTCCATTGCAATCTTCCTTTCCTGTTTCGGTCGTGCTTTCAGTATAGCCCGGCATCTCCGGCGAATTCAACCAAAAACCACTCAAAAAACATGCCGGATCGCTCAACTTTTCCGCTCAAATTGTGCCGGGCGGTTGACAACCCCCGGCACCCGTATGCTATAATGGCCTCACAACGACGGGGCGTCCGTCCCGGAACGGAGGAGTCTATGAATCAAGTTGTCTTGGCCGTCTGCCGGTTTGTGATCGTCTTTTTCCTGTTCGCCTGCGCCGGATGGGTGATGGAGGTCACGCTGAAGTTCCTTCAGTTTCACCGGTTCATCAACCGGGGCTTTCTCATCGGCCCCTACTGCCCTATTTACGGCTGGGGCGCCGTCGCCGTCACCGTGCTGGTGGGCGGGCTGCTGGGCCGCCGGGGTACCGTGGGAGAGGTGTTCCTGGCCGGTATTTTCATCTGCGGCGGGCTGGAGTATTTCACCAGCTGGTACATGGAAAAGATCTTCCACGCCCGCTGGTGGGACTACAGCCAGAAACCCATGAATCTCCACGGCCGGATCTGGATCGGCAATCTGCTGCTGTTCGGCGCAGCCTCGGTGGTCATCGTCAAGTGGATTGACCCGCTGCTGTTCGGGTGGCTGGAGGGCTGGAGCGCTCCGGCACTGCTGGCCACCGCCATTGCCATTCTGGTACTGCTGGCGGCGGACAACGCGGTGTCCCATGTGCTGATGGACAAGGTCAAAAAGGAAATCGACACCCAAGAGGGCGACAACACCGAGGAAATCAGCCGCCGGGTGCTGGCGCTGCTTAAAAAGGGCGGCTACCTGCTGCACCGCATTTCCGACGCCTACCCCAACGCCCAGGCCCGCTCCAAACGGCTGGTAGCCCAGTGGCAAGCGGCGCGAAGAAAGTTCAAAAGCGCCGATCATACTCTGGCCCGGGAGCGGAAAAACGCCGCCAAGGCAGCCCTGGGCAAGCTGAAGGCCATGGAGGTGCTCTCCGCCGACGCCTGGAAAAAGCGGGTGGAGGACGCACTGGCCAAGCGGGAAAACGCCCGCAGGGAGCTGCATCAGTCCGAACTGAAGGTCTTCGGCCATCATTCCGAAGACTGACCCCGAGGGCGGAGCGAAATCATCGCTCCGCCTTTAACATAGGCCGTCGGCGTCACGCCGAAGGTCCGCCGGAAGCAGCGGCAGAAATACGCTGGATTTTCAAACCCGCACAGCGCCCCGATCCGGCTCACCGGCAGCCGGTCCCGGAAGCGCTCCAGCAGCCTTGCCCCCTGCCGCACCCGGCACTCCGTCAGGAAGGTCACCGGCGTTGTCCCCGTTTTCCGCCGGAAGGCAGCCCGGAGATAGTCCGGCGCATAGCCGCTTTCCCGCAGCACCGCCTCCGCCGTCAGATCCGGATCGGCGCAATCCGCCGTCAGGCGGTTCATTACCCGCCGGACGGCCGCGTCCAGCTCGCTGCCGTCCTCCAACCGGTCCCGCAGCAGCTGCAGAAACGCGTCCAGCAGCCGCCGGTTGTACGCTTCCGATCCGCCACCTCCCGCCAGCAGCAGCCGGGCCAGCGCTTCTCCGTCCCGATTCTCGGAATCCTGCAAGACGGTAATCTGTCCCCGGGGAAGCATACTGCCGAAATCGCAGGTCACCGAAATGTTCCGGAAGCCGCCCTCCGCCGCGGAGCCGTGGCACATTCCGGCCGGAACGGCCAGAATCGTCCCCGGGTGAAAGGGAATCGGCACTTCTCCGGTTTCCAGCGCGCCGTTTCCTTCCAGATAGTACATGATTTCATCGTGCGGGTGGGTATGCAGCGGCCACCGGACCAGGTGCTCCGGCGTCAGCCATGCCAGTTGACTCACGGTGATCCCCTCCTTTGCTTGCAGCACCATTTTATCAAAAATCTATCTTTTGTGTAAGAGCGTCTCGGATCCGTATCCTCCGCTTTCCCGCTTTTATGGTATCATGGTGCCATTCTGATTTTCGGGAGGATCACATCATGAATTTTTCTTCTCTCCGCCGCGGCATGGGCATCGGCGGCTGGCTGACCAACTACAAGCGCTTCAACGTTCTGCCCGAGGCGCGGCAATTCGAGCTTACCGTCGGCGACTTTGAGCATTTCGCCGCCTACATCACCCGGGAGGACATTGCCTATCTGGCGGAGCTGGGCATGGATCATGTCCGGCTTGGCTTTGACCAGATCGTGCTGGAAGCCGCCCCGGGGCAGTACCGGGAGGAGACCTTTGCCCACATCGACCGTTTTCTGGAATGGTGCCGGGAATTCGGACTGTATCCGGTGCTGAATCTGCACAAGGCCGTCGGCAATTACTGCGATGTGCAGCGCGGCCCGGCACTTCTGGAGGACGCAGCGCTGCAGGAACGGTTCATCGCCCTGTGGCAGACCTTCGAGCGGCGGTATCACGGCATCGACGCCGCCTTTGAGCTGCTCAACGAGGTCCGGGACGTACCGCCGGAGGACTGGAACCGGCTGGCCGGGCAGACGTTGGCCGCCCTCCGGGCCGAAAACAGTGATCGCGTGGTCATCATCGGCTCCACCGACTGGAATTCCCCCAAAACGCTCCGATTCCTGCGGCAATACGACGATCCCTACGTCGTTTACACCTTCCACCAGTATGAACCCTTCGAATTTACCCACCAGCGGGGCGTTCTGGTGTCCTCCACCCACCTGTACAACCGGGAAATGCCCTATCCCGGGGAGATTGAGCGCTATCGGGACTTCCGGGCCACCGTTTGCGGCGAAAGCAGCGCCTATCCGGAGCTGGAGCGGATGGACCGCCGCTATCTGGAGCAGGTGCTCCGCCCGGCCATCGAATTCCGGCAGCAGCACCCGCAGCAGTGCCTATGGTGCGGGGAATTCGGCACCATCCGGCACATCTGCCCCGCCTGGCGGGAAAACTGGATGCGTGATATGATTGCCATCCTGACGGAAAACGGAATTTCCTACTGCGTCTGGAATTATCTCAGCACCCCTTACGACGGCAATCGGTTCAGCCTGGTGGACGACGATACCCGCAGAATCCTTACCCCCGGGCTGGCCGCCGTCATCCGCGGCGAAGGGTAAGCGCGGAAAACTGCCGCCATTTCATGACCTGCGCCGGGAAAATACTTGACATTTTTTGTATGAAACGATAAGATAAAGATGAATCCTGTTATTCCGCGCGCGAATCTGTCATGAATGGAGGACTCCGCATGAACGAACTCGTCATTTGCAGCGATCTGACCAAGCGCTACAGTTCCCTGACGGCGCTGGATCACATCTCGCTCACCCTCACCCCGGGCCGGATTGTGGGGCTTCTGGGGCCGAACGGCTCCGGCAAGACCACGCTGATCAAAATCCTCGCCGGGCTGCTGTGCCCCACGGGAGGTGCCGTTTCCATCGCAGGGAATCCCGTCGGCCCCGCCACCAAAGCCGTGGTCAGCTACCTTCCGGACCGGATGTATTACGCCGACTGGATGAAAACCAAGGATCTGATCAGCATTTTCGACGATTTTTACGAGGATTTCCGGCGGGACCGGGCCGAATCCATGTGCCGGACGTTGGGCATCCGGCTCACCGACCGGGTGAAAACCATGTCCAAGGGCACCAAGGAAAAGCTCCAGCTTCTGCTGGTCATGAGCCGGGCCGCCGAGTTGTATCTGCTGGACGAGCCCATCGCCGGGGTGGACCCCGCCGCCCGGGACTTCATTTTGCAGACCATTCTGGCCAACCACACCCCCAACAGCACCGTGCTGATCTCCACCCACCTGATTTCTGACATCGAATCCGTGCTGGACGACGTGATTTTCCTGCGGCAGGGCCGGATCGTCTGCCAGGATACCGCCGAAGCCATCCGGCAGCGGGAGGGCAAATCCATCGACGAGGTGTTCCGGGACGTCTTCCGGACCATTCCCATGGGAGGTGACGGGTCATGCTGAGAAAGCTTCTGAAATACGACCTGCGGGCCAGCCTGCGCATCTTTCTCTTCGTCTGGCCCACCCTGCTGGTCCTGGCCCTGCTGAACCGGCTGGCCCTGTTCTCGCCGCTGGAGGGGAATCTGTGGGAGTTTCTCACCTCGCTGACGCTGATCCTTCATATCTTTGCCATGCTCGCCGCCGGTCTAGCCGCCTTCATCATCGCCATCGTCCGGTTTTACCGGGGCCTGCTGCGGGAGGAAGGGTATCTGATGTTCACCCTGCCGGTGCGGCCCTGGCAGCTGCTGCTGTCCAAGCTGCTCACGGCGCTGCTGTGCGAGCTTGGCACGCTGCTGGTCAGTCTGCTGTCGCTGGTGATTCTGCTGGTCGCCAACCCGGATGTGCAGGAGTTCATCCGGTACGTTTCCCCGGACTTCGCCGACGCCATAAACGCCGGCACCGTCGTACTGCTTGTGCTGACCACCATTGCCTCCGTGGCTGCCGGATTGCAGCAGATTTATATGTCCCTCGCCGTGGGCCATCTGGCCCGCAAGCATCGGATTCTCCTGGCGGTGCTGTTCTACTACGGGCTGAATGTGGTTTACCGGTCCGTCAGCGCCACCCTTTCCACCATCGGTGCCAGCCGTCTGACCACAACCGATTTTGATGTGCTTTTCGCCTATCTCGACACCCACCCGCCGGTGCAGCTGGTCAACGCCTCGCTGGGCATCTCGCTGGCGATCATGCTGATCGGCAATCTGATTTATTTCTTCGTGACGGAGCTGATTCTCCGCAAGAACCTGAACCTGGAATAACCCCAAAAGCCATGAAAAAGCCCGCCTGCGTTCTTTGCGGCGGGCTTTGTTTGGCGGCGCGGGAGATTTCCCGCGCCGCAGAGGGGGCATTATTCCTCGTCGTTCTTCGCTTCGGCGATGATTTGCGCCTGATTGGCCATGGGCACTTCCTCGTAGCGCTCGAACTTCATGGTGAAGGAGCCTCTGGCCTGGGTCATGGCCCGCAGGTCGATGGCGTAGCTGCTCATCTCCGCCATGGGCACCTCGGCTTCCACGATGGTGTTGCCCTCGTTGTCCGGGTTCATGCCCATGACGCGGCCACGGCGCTTATTCAGGTCGCCGATGACATCGCCCATGTAGTCGGAGGGGACGGTGACCTTCAGGGATGCGATCGGCTCCAGCAGCGTGGGGCTGGCATTGGGAATACCTTCCTTGAAGGCCAGAATGGCGGCCATCTTAAAGGCCATTTCGTTGGAGTCCACGGGATGGTAGGAGCCGTCGTACAGCACCGCCTTCAGGTTCACCATGGGATAACCAGCCAGCGGGCCTTTTTTCACCGCTTCCTGAATGCCCTTTTCCACCGCCGGATAGAAGTTCTTCGGCACCGAGCCGCCGAACACTTCCTCGGCAAAGATCAGGTCGTCCTGCTCTTCCTGAGGCTCAAAGCGAATCCACACGTCGCCGAACTGGCCGGAGCCGCCGGTCTGCTTCTTGTGACGGCCGTGGGCCTCCACCTTTTTCTTGATCCGCTCCCGGTAGGGCACCTTCGCCGGGGACAGCACGGCATCCACGCCGAAACGTCCCTTCAGCTTGGACACCAGCACATCCAGATGCTGGTCACCGGTGCCGGAAATGACCATCTGCTTGGTCTCGGGGTTGGAAACCAGCGTGAAGGAGGGATCCTCCTCGTTGAGCCGGTTCAGGCCCGCCGCCACCTTGTCGTCCTGGCCCTTGGTCTTGGGGGCAATGGCCATGGAGTAGCAGGGTTCGGCATAGGGAATGCTCTGCACGGACACCACCTTCCGGGGGTCGCAGAGAGTATCGCCGGTTTTGACCCGGTCCATTTTGCCGATGGCGCCGATGTCGCCGCAGCCGAGGGCCTTCACTTCCGAGGTCTTCTTGCCGCAGACGGTATACAGGCGGCCCAGCTTTTCCGCCGCGCCGGTCCGGGCGTTGACCAGGTTGGTATCCGGGGTGATTTCGCCGGAAAGCACCTTAATATAGGAATATTTGCCGTACTGGTCGGACACGGTCTTGAACACATAGGCCACGGGCACGCCGCCGGGGGCCGCCGCGAACTCCTCTTCCTTGCCGTCGGCGGTGACCACGTCATACAGCCGACCCTCGGTGGGGTTGGGGAGCATATCCACGATGTGGTCCATCAGCATCAGGCTGCCCAGGCAGGTCACGCCGGAGCCGCAGAGCACCGGGAACAGACTCAGCTCGGTGACGCCCTGATGCAGGCCCTTGATCATTTCGGCATAGGTGAAGCTTTCGCCCTCAAAGAACCGGTTCATCAGTTCCTCGTCGGTCTCCGCCACGGATTCCTTCAGCGCGTCGTTGTATTCCTCCACCACGGAGAGCTTTTCATCCGGCACCTCCACCTCGACCCGCTTCAGGTTCTGCATCTCGTAGGCCCGCTTGTTGAGCACGTCGATGATGCCGGTGACCTTCTTGGCACCGTTCCAGATGGGCACCACCACCGGGGCGATTTTGTTGCCGTAGCGCTCCCGGAGGGCACTGAAGGTGGCGTTATAGTCGGAATTGTCCTCATCCACCTTGGAAATATAGATAAACCGGGGAATGCCCAGCTTTTCGCAGTAGTTCCAGGCCTTCTCAAAGCCGACGGTAATGCCGTCCTTGGCCGAGCAGACGATCACCGCCGCATCGGCTGCCCGCAGCGCCTCGATGGTGGCGCCGGAGAAATCAAAGCCGCCCGGCGTATCAAGAATATTGATCTTGCAGTTGCGGTACTCAACCGGGGCAACAGCGGCGGAAATGGAGATATGGCGGCGGATCTCTTCGGCGTCATAGTCACACACGGTATTTCCGTCCGCGTTCTTACCGATCCGGTCGATGGCGCCGGTCATGTAAAGTAAGCTCTCGACCAGGGCAGTCTTGCCGCTGCCGCTGTGGCCAAGAAGGCAGATATTACGAATCGCGTTTGCTGTGTACATGGTTGATGTTTCTCCTTTCGGGGAGGAATGCCCTCCAATGGTCTTGCGGTTTTGCACCGTCATAGAGACATTATAAACGAAAGAGATGCGAATTTCAATAGGCATTTTCGTCATTTTGCAAAAATCCTTGTTTTCAGATAAACATCTGTCTTTTTCGCGCGGACGCAGTCGGAATGGGACCGACAAAAAGGGCCTGCGGCACGGATCGCTCCGGCCGCAGGCCCCTTCTTATGGAAAATTTCAGACGCTGCGGGTCCACTGGCTGATCAGCAGCCCGGGAATCATCCACAGCAGCTCGTACAGCAGCAGATTCACCGGCGTCAGCAGCTGCTCCGCGCCGAAAACCGCCAGAACCAGCATCATGGCCAGACCCAGAATGCCGCCTGCCAGATGTACCGCCGTTCCGGCGGATGCCGCCTTCCGCAGCGCCCGGGCACCGGTGACTGCGTAAGCCGACGAAGCCAGCCCCTCCTCTGTAACCAGCGCCAGCGCCGGCAGGTCCTCCGGCGGCACGGTCCGGGCCAGCGCCACCCGCTGCTCGTAGGACGGGAACAGGATCCGGCGGGCATTGACGCCGAATTTCCCGGTCAGGAAGCTCTCGCTGAGCATGAAATCCCCCGCCAGCAGCAGCGGATTCAGGCCCCGGTAGGCGCACAGCGTGGTCAGGCCCGCCGCGGCGGACCGGGTCTTGCCGTAGCTGATGGCGAACACGCCGCACAGCTGGCCGTCCACCGCCACATACACCGCCTGATTGACCTTGGTGCCCTCCGGCATTTCCACGCCCATGTCGTACAGGAAGGACTGGGCACCCACCAGCACCGGCTCGCCGCAGACCTCGCCGCCGATGCCGCCGCTGTCGTAATAACGCAGGTTTTCCGGGTCATAATGGCGGCCGTTGCGGCTGTCCAGCAGCTGGGTAAACAGTGGCGCCAGCGCACCGCCGCAGCCGCCGATCAGCGCCGCCGCGTAGGCCACCACCTCGTCGGGATCCCGTTGGCCGTAGAATTTCACGCCGTTCATCTTCATTTCCCCGGCGGGGAACAGGTCCTCATCCGTCACCGGGTACACCGCCGGGCCGCTCAGCTCCCGGACGGCATTCCAGCCGCACAGCACCGTGCCCAGCCGGTGGAGCCGATGCTCCAGCACCGCCGCCGGGCGGGTCAGCGTGATGAACATGGAGGCCGGGACCCCCGCCAGCAGCGCAGCCGCCGCCGCCCGGATGC
Organism: uncultured Eubacteriales bacterium; assembly: GCA_905205195.1. Taxonomy (GTDB): domain Bacteria; phylum Bacillota; class Clostridia; order Oscillospirales; family Oscillospiraceae; genus Faecousia. The sequence goes on along the minus strand of CAJLCS010000001.1, from coordinate 18,973 downwards.
CCAACTCCACCCCGTGGAGAACCCCGGCGGTGACGCCGATGGCCGTCGCCGCCAGCAGGGCGATCAAAGCATACATCCGCAGGGTTTTCTCCTGCCGGGAGCCGTCCCGATAGTGGTTCATAAATTCGTCCACCTGCCCCTCCCGGCGCAGGAAGGCGCTTTTTCCTTCATAATAGTCCGGCATTTTCACAATGCCGTCCAGCCGGGTGGCCTTGCGGAGGGTATCCATCTGGCCGATTTCCGTCACCCGGCGGTGATAGGTGCCCCACTGGCACATGAGCATTTCCAGGCTGAACGCCGCGCAGCAGGGCATTTTCTGCCGCAGCAGGCACACCACGCCGTCGGCGCAGCACACCGCGAAGGTGATCAGCATCAGCGTATCCAGTGTGAACTTGCGCCGCAGCACCAGATCCGCCGCGCCACCGATGAGCCGGTAGCTGCCCACCAGACCGGACAGCAGCATCACCAGCACCTGCACGAAAATCAGCAGCTTCTGCCGGTTGGGCGCCACCATGCCGAAGCCGTAGAGCACCGTCGAGCCGACAGCCAGCAGCACCAGCAGGAAATTCAGGAAAATCAGCAGCTGAAGCCGCCCGGTTCCCTGCTCGGTGAGGGCATAGTACCGCTTTTCCGGACCCTCCACCAGCTGATGCTTCAGCTCGGACAGGCGGCTGCGGGGCCGGAAGCGGATCGGCTCCGGCGGCACATACTCGCCCATGGGCTGATCGTACTCCGGCTCCCACTGGGCGGTGAAGGGATCGGGCTTTTCTTCCTCCTCCGCCGCCGGTTCCCCGGCCTGGGGCGTTTTCTCCGGCTGGGGCTGAGCGTGGGCCTGCGCCAGATTGTCCAGCCGCACCGTATCCTCGGAAACGGGCGGTTCGGCCGGCGTTTCCTCCGGCGCAGGTTCCTCCGCAGGCGCTTCCGTCACGGTTTCCTCCGCCGCGGCCGCCGTTTCCTCCGCGGCCGGTGCTTCCTTTTCCTCTTCCGCAGGGGGCGCGGCCACCGCCGTGCCGCCGCCGAATTCCCGGAGGATGTCCTCCAGCGTAAATTCCTCCGGTTCCGGCGTCACCGGCGCAGCCGGGGTCTCCGGAATCGGGGCCTGATTCTTTTTCTTTCTCATTGGCCGCCCTCCGCCGTCAGACGCTGGCGCACCGCCTCATACAGCAGCACCGTGGCTGCCGCCGACGCATTCAGGGAAGAAATCTTCCCCCTCATCGGAATATGGACGGTGACGTCGCAGGTTTTCCGCACCAGCTGGCTCATGCCGTCGCCCTCGGAGCCGATGACGATGGCCGCCGGACCGGTGAGATCCGCCCGGTACATGGGAATCGACCCTTCCGCCGCCGTGCCGAACACCCAGACGCCCTTGTCCTTCAATTCCTGCAGCGTGGCCGTCACGTTGGTCACCCGGGCCACCTTCATATATTCCACCGCACCGGCGGAGGCCTTGGCCACCACGGCCGTCAGCCCCACGCTGCGCCGCTTGGGAATAATGACGCCGTGGGCACCGGCGCACTCGGCGCTGCGCAGAATGGCGCCCAGATTGTGGGGGTCGGTCAGCTCGTCGCAGACCACCAGCAGCGGCGCTTCCCCCCGGGAAGCGGCCAGCTCCAGCATTTCGTCCACGGTGCTGTAGGCGTGGGCCGCCGCCAGCGTAATCACGCCCTGATGGGCATGGGTCAGGCTCATGGCATCCAGCTTGCGCCGGTCCACCGGCACCACCACGGCGCCGGCCTCCTTGGCCTCCGCCGCCAGGCGCTGCAAGCCCCGGTCGATTTCGCCGGAGGCAATGAGCACCTTGTCGATGGTGCGGCCGCTTTTCAGCGCTTCGGCCAGGGCATTGCGGCCCTCCAGCTGGCCTTCATTTTCTTCAGGCGCCGGTGCCGGAGCCGGCCGCCGTTTTCTTTGATCGTTCGGGCGGTTTTCCCTCATCGAATTTCATCTCCATCCCTTGTCCTGTCCGTTTTTTCTACAGACACTGTCATTATATCAGATTTTCCGGCCCGCCACAACTGGTATTTTTCCCGCCGCCGGAATTAACAGAAAATTTACCGAAAATCCCCGTATCCTTCATTGCAGCCCGGCAGAAAATATGCTATGATACTGTAATCGAAAAGCAAGCTATGAGAGGGAGGTCCTATCATGCCGATGAATGCCAACAACAACGACAAAAACAAAAAGCCCGACGAGCAGCGGCCCCGCAGCAGTATCTGGCTGGCGCTGGTGATTACCGTTGCCGTGGTGCTGCTGTTCTGTTTTCTTCTCAACGCCATCCGGCGGAATCTGTACACCCAGACGACCTATTCCGATTTTCTGGACGCCATGAATAACAGCCAGCTGGCCGAGGTGGAGTTCCAGTCGGACCGCATTCTGTACCTGACCAAGGAAGAGGCTGCCAAGCCCGCCAAGCTGCAAAAGGCCTGCTACACCGGCCTGCCCAGCGGCGGCGACACCATGACGCTGGCCGCCCAGCTGACCGACGCAGGCGTCAAGGTAGACCGGCAGATTGTGGAGGATAACTCCACCATCATTCTGATTTTGTACTACGTCATCCTCATTGCCGTGGTCTTCTGGCTGATGAGCTCCCTGCTGCGGAAAATCGGCAGCGCCGACGGCATGATGGGCGGCATGGGCCAGAGCAAGGCCAAGGTCTACATGGAAAAGCAGACCGGCGTCACCTTCAAGGACGTGGCCGGGCAGGACGAAGCCAAGGAATCGCTGGAGGAAATCATCGATTTTCTCCACAATCCCCAGAAATACGCCGCCATCGGCGCCAAGCTGCCCAAGGGCGCGCTGCTGGTCGGCCCTCCGGGCACCGGCAAGACGCTGCTGGCCAAGGCCGTGGCCGGTGAGGCCAACGTGCCCTTCTTCTCCATTTCCGGCTCCGATTTTGAGGAAATGTTCGTGGGCGTCGGCGCCAGCCGGGTCCGGGACCTGTTCCAGCAGGCCGCCAAGGTGGCCCCCTGCATCATCTTCATCGACGAAATCGACGCCGTAGGCCACACCCGGGACAACCGGTTCGGCAACAACGACCAGACGCTCAACCAGCTGCTGGGCGAAATCGACGGCTTCGATTCCTCCAAGGGTATCGTCATTCTGGCCGCCACCAACCGGCCGGAAATTCTGGATAAGGCGCTGCTCCGGGCCGGACGGTTCGACCGCCGGATCATCATTGACCGGCCCAACCTGCAGGGCCGTCTGGACACGCTGAAGGTCCACACCAGGAAGATCAAGCTCACCGAGGACGTGGATCTGAACCGGATCGCCCAGGTCACCGCCGGTGCCGTGGGTGCGGATCTGGCCAATCTGGTCAACGAAGCCGCCCTCCGGGCTGTCCGGCAGGGCCGGACGGCCGTGAATCAGGAGGACCTGCTGGTGTCCTTTGAGACGGTCATCGCCGGTACGGAAAAGAAAAACACCATTCTCACCGACACGGAAAAGCGGCTGGTCTCCTACCACGAGGTGGGCCATGCGCTGGTCGCCGCCCTGGAGAAGGACGCCCAGCCGGTGGCCAAGATCACCATTGTCCCCCACACCACCGGCGCCCTGGGCTACACCATGCAGGCACCGGAGGAGGAAAAGTACCTCAACACGCTGGAGGAGCTGATGACCGAGCTGCGGACGCTGGTTGGCGGCCGGGCCGCCGAAGAAGTCGTTTTCGGCACGAAAACCACCGGCGCTTCCAACGACCTCCAGCGGGCCACGGCGCTGGCACGGAATATGATTACCCAGTACGGCATGAGCGAGGAGCTGGGGCTGATGACCTCCGCCACCGTGCAGAGCCAGTATCTGGACGGGCAGGCCTATCTGGACTGCTCCCAGGATACCGCCGCCCGGGTGGACCGGGAGACGGAGAAGCTGCTGGAGCGGTGCTATCAGGACGCCGTCCGCATTCTCACCGAAAACCGGGCGCTGCTGGACGAAATTGCCCTGTATCTGCTGACCAAGGAGACCATCACCGGCGAAGAGCTGATGTCCTTCATCCACGCAGAGAAGGACGCCGCCCCTGCAGAGGAAGAAGCCGCACCCACAGAGCCGGAGCAGTCTGCGGAATAAGCCCTCTCAGTTGCCTGCGGCGATAGCGCTCTCGGAGGGAGCGCCAAGCGCGTCAAAAAGCGCATCTTTGTTGGAATTCCAACTGATAAGCTATCAAAAATGGGGTATCCTGATCATCAGAGTGAAAAACTGCCTTAGGGAGGAACCCATCAATGATGAAGAACATTTCCAAAGCCGAGGTCCTGAAGCTGAAGGACCAGATTGCCTATCAGGAGGGTCAGGTGGTCAGCCGGACGCTGGCCCAGAACGACGCCGTCAGCGTCACCCTGTTCTCCTTCGATCAGGGCGAAGAAATCAGCAGCCATAAGTCTGGCGGCGATGCCTTTGTCACCTGCCTGGACGGCGTAGGCCAGGTCACCATCGACGGCGTGGCCTACGAGCTTCACGAAGGCGACTCCATCGTCATGCCCGCCGGCCACCCCCATGCGGTGTACGGCAAGGCCCGGTTCAAGATGCTGCTGGTCGTCATGTTCTAAGGTACCGCAAAAATACCGTCCCCGCTGCAAAACTGATGCAGCGGGGACGGCGTTTTATTTGGATTTTCCGCCGTAAAGTGCGCCGATCAGGCGGATTTTCGGGCGGCTGGGCAGGTATTTGGCCACAAGGGAGAGGAATTTGTAGGTAACTCCGATGGCGTACTCCGGCTTGACCCGGCGGCGCAGGGCCAGCGACGCGATATAGCGCCCCGCCTTGGCCGGATCCATGCCGGTCTGCTCGTCATGCTCCATAACGGCCACGCTCCGAGCGATCCGGCCGCTGTAGACGTCGTCTCCCACCGGGCATTTCTTCCGGGCGGCGGTGAAGCCGGTGCGGATATCGCCGGGCATGACGGCCACCATGCTGATGCCGAAGGGCCGCACCTCGTTCTGGACGGCGGCGGTGTAGGTGCTCACGGCCGCCTTGCTGACGGAGTACCACGCCTGAAACGGAATCGGCGCCGGGGCGGCCACGCTGCTCAGATTCACGATCCGTCCCCCGCCCTGCTGCCGCATGACGGGAATCACCGCCTTACAGCCGTTGACCACGCCGAACAGGTTCACATCCAGCAACCGCTTGGCGTCCTCGTTGCTCGTAAACTCCGCCGCGCCGGAAATGCCGAAGCCCGCGTTGTTTACCAGCACGTCAATCCGCCCCTCGGCCGCCTTCACTTCCGCCACGGCGGCGGCAAACCGGGCCTCGTCCGACACGTCGCAGTCCACATGGGTCACCCCGGGGACGGCGGCGTCGTGCCGGGAAAATTCATAGACGGTACACCCCTTGGCAGCCAGCGCCAGCGCCGTTTCCCGGCCGATGCCGCTGCTGCCGCCGGTTACAATGGCAATCACAGACATTTTTGGTCATCCTTTCCGTTTCCTGCTTATAGCATAGCACAAAAGGCCGAAAACGGCAAGCGCTCTCTTGACATGCGTCCCCCCGTCCGCTATACTGAGCAAAAAAGGAGGCCGCAGTATGAAACTCATTGCCCACCGTGGCGCCTCGCTGGAAGCGCCCGAAAATACGCTGGAAAGTCTGGAATGCGGCGCCCGCCGGGGGGCCGACGCCGTGGAATGCGACGTCCGGCAGACCGCCGACGGCCGGTACGTCATCTTTCACGACCCGGACCTGACCCGGATGGCCGGTGTGGACCGGCCCGTTGACTCGCTGACGCTGCCGCAGATGCAGGACCTGCTCCGCTCCGCCGGGAAAACGCTGCTGACGCTGGAGGACCTGTCCGCCTACCGGGGCCGGTGCCCCATTCTGCTGCATCTTTACCTGCCCGACGCGGACCGTGCCTTCTTCTCCCGGCTGGCATGCGCCGAAACGCCGTTTCTCTGCGGCGTCACCACCGGGCAGCTTGCCGAAAACGCCCGGTCCGCCTTCCTGCCGGAACGGATTCTGGCATTTATGGAAGGCGACGGCAATCGGGACGAGCAGCTGGAAATCGCCCGGGCCTACGCCATGAGCGGCGCCGGGATTCTGCGGCTGTGGGAGCACTGGCTGGACCGAATCACGCCTGCGGACGTCCGGGCCGCCTGCCCCGGGACGGAGGTGTGGATTATGGCCAGTCAGCCGGACACCGGCATGAACGGCAGCATGACCTCTCTGGACCGGCTGTCCGCGCTGGGGGCCGACGGCGTCCTGCTCAACGATATCGGGCTGGGAGAGCGCTGGCGGGCCGGTCATAGCGCCGTCTAACCGAAAAATACCCCCTCCGGGAGGAAAAACCGGAGGGGGCCTGTGCGTTTAGCCCTTGACGCCTGCGTTGGCGTTGTTGTTGCTGATGTACTTCTGGAAGATGGCGAACACCAGAATGGGCGGCAGCACGGAAAACAGCGCAATCCGCAGCTGCAGCATCTGGCTGGCAGAGCCGCCGGTATTCTGGAACAGCCGGACCATGACGGTCTCGTGGCCGGTGTTGGCCAGACACAGATAGGGCATCAGGAAATCGGACCAGGTGCCGATGAAACGGTCCGAGACCGATTTGTGCAAACAGAACGTTCAGCACGTCCATGGCGTCCTTGCGGAAGAAGAAGGACAGAATCAGATAGACGGCGATGGTGGGCATAATGCCGGGCAGCTGGCCGACGGTCCGGAAGCCGCCCCGGAAGACGGTGGTTTCGCAGTTGATGGCCGCCAGGAAAACCGGCAACATCAGGCCGATGACCATGACCACGGCCAGCAGCAGAGCAAGCGCTTTGATCTTCTTCATAGGTGTAACTTCCTTTCAAATTTTTTGTCACGCTTGGTGACGTTGGCATTATGATAGTAAATCCTGTCGGAAGCCACACGCAATATTTTAACATTTATACGTCATTTTTAAGATCAGACTGCAAAAATACCCGCGAATTTTGTACATATTGCTCAAAATTTGGGGCCTTTTCGCCCCTTTTCCCCACCAAACAGAAAATCCCGCCGGTTCGGAGCCTCCGAACCGGCGGGATCATTCAAATCATGCTCAGGGCCTCCAGCTGGGCCGGGTCAAAGGTGGAATCCGGGTTGATCCGGATGTCCACCGTCAGCACGCCGCCGGCATCGTGGAGCCGGTGGGCGTACGCCGCCAGCTCCCGGCCGGGAATCTGGCAGCCGGGCTGATTCCAGTGGCCCCAGACGCTGCCGTCCGGCGACAGACCCAGCGGCGCCAGAATATGAGCCTGGGCGCCTTCAATGTCCCGGGACGGGGGGATGACCGTGAAATCGTTGCATTCGCCGCAGGTCAGCTCGTCCCCCTCGAACCACTTGTGCAGCCCGTCCTCTTTGACGCCGTTGTTCATGGCAGACATGGCGTTGGGGTTGCCCTCCTTGATGGCCCGGTAATAGGGGCGCAGCTTTTCCTGATCGTAGCCGAAAAAGTCGTAGCAGCCGTCGATCCACCAGCCCTTAACCCGGTCGCCGTAGCGGACGGCGTACTCCCGCAGCACCGACGCCCATTTTTCGCTGAAGGACAGGGGGACGTTCTTCTGATTTTCCGGAAAGCCGAACTTTTCGTTAGCGTCCGCGTCCTTGTAGGGACCGTCGCCGGTGAAATAGAGATAAAGGTCGATGTCGTAGGCCGCCAGCGCCCGGGCCAGATCGGCCACCAGATCCCGCCGGGCGCAGAGCACCCCGGGTTCGGCACCGACGATGGCGTCGTAGGCTGCGTTGGGGGCCAGCAGATATTTCCGGCCCTGCATCAGCGTGATGCAGTAGTAGCCCGCTCCCACATCGTGCAGGTCTTTCGCCACCCGCTCCACGTCGAAGCCGTCCACCAGATCGTTCCAGATTTTGCTGTTTTCCACTTGCGTCGGCCGGTCCAACCGGCAGCAGCAGCTGTAAAGGAAGTGATTGAAGACGCCGAAGCGCCGCGCGTAGATGCGGTCCTGTGCCTGATTCATGGCGGTAACCTCCCGAATTCTTGTATGGATACCACCATTTTACACAAGCGGAAGGAAATGTCAATCCCCCAGCTTCTGCAATTCGTCCAGATCGCAGGAAAAAGCAGGCAGGCACTCCTCCAGAAACCAGTTCAGCTCCGGCCGGTCCAGCGCCCGCAGCGCCGCCAGCGTCTGCCGGGCGGCGGAGTCGAACTCCGCGTTGCCGCTTTTCTGCTCCTCCACGCATTTGAGGTAGGCCGACAGCTTGTCCGCCGCCTTCACCACCGGCGTCACGTCCGGGTCGTCCTCCAGCACCAGATGCTCATAGCTGGGCCGCAGCGCCGCAGGCAGCATATCCAGCAGCTTCTCCCCTGCCAGATGCTCCACCCGCTTGTAGGCGTCCTGAATGGCAGGGTCGTAGTACTTGATGGGCGTCGGCAGGTCGCCGGTGAGAATTTCCGACGCGTCGTGGTACAGCGCCGCCGTGGCGCACTTGTCCGGGTCCGGCCCGGGCAGATGCAGAATGTCCCGGCGGATCAGCGCCAGCGCGTGGGCCAGCACCGCCACCTGATGGCTGTGCTCCTGAATGTTCTCGGAAAAGGTGTTTCGCATCAGCCCCCAGCGGGTGATATACCGCATCCGGCTGAGCAGCGCGTAAAATTCATTGGCCATGGCGCTGCCTCACAGGGTGGACGCCAGCGCCCGGAGCATGTCCGGCAGCTGCTCCGGCGACGGGCAGAACCGGGTCGCCCCGGCCTGCGCCAGCTCCTGCCGGGTTCGGAACCCCCAGAGCACCGACAGGCAGGGCACCCCGGCGTTTTTCGCCGTGGCCACGTCCACCTCGCTGTCGCCGACGTAAATGCAGCGGTCCGCGCCCAGACCCGCCAGCGTTTTTCTCACCATGTCCGGCGCGGGCTTCCGGGGGCAGTCCGCCGCCTCGCCCCGGGCGGTAATCCCCGGGAACCACCGGGCGCACAGGGCCTTGGCCGTAGGGTCTGGCTTGTTGGACACAATGGCGGGCACAAATTCCCGCTTCAGCTCCTCCAGCGCCGCCGGAATGCCGTCGTAGGGCCTGGTTTTGGCGGTGCAATGGCTGTTGTAATAGGGCTTGTAGGCCGCCAGCACCTGCTCCGCCGCCGTATCGTCCGCCGTTTCCGGCACCGCCATGCGAATCTGGTGCCATGCACCGTTGCCGACGAACCGGCGGACCTCCTCCGTCGTCCGGGGTGGGTAGCCGAACATGGCCAGCACCGCGTTGGTGGCGTCGGTCAGGTCCTCCAGCGTATTTAAGAGGGTGCCGTCCAGATCAAATAAAATTGCCGTTTTCATCTCAGCTTCTCCGATTCATCATCACGCGGATATCGTCCCCCACAAAGGTCAGCCGCTGGAAATTGCCATGGAGCCGGGAGGCAATTTGGGGCGAATAGCGCTTGCCCAGCTCGTCCACGTTCAGGTTGGTGGAGATCACCATGGGCTTCTCCCCCAGCAGCCGGTCGTTCATCAGGCTGTAAAGCGCCGCCGTGACGAACTGGCCCGGCATTTCCGTGCCCAGATCGTCGATAATCAGCAGGTCGCAGTCCGACAGCCGGGCCGCATCCCGCCGGGCGTTTTCGTCACCGGAAAACCGGGCCCGCTCCAGAAGGGAAAACAGCCGGGGGGCGCTTTCGTAGCACACGGAGTACCCCCGGTCGGACACCACCCGGGCAATGCAGGCCGACAGGAAGGTCTTGCCCAGCCCCGTGCCGCCGATAAACAGCAGATTGCCAGAGCTTGGGGCAAAGCCGGAGGCGTAGCGGCGGCAGATCTGGAAATTCTTCTCCATCAGCGCCCGGGGGCTGGTGTGATACCGGGCATCGAACTGGTCGGAATAGTAATCCAGCCGGAACTGACTGAAGCTCTCCTTGCCGCCGATGAGATTGTTCAGCTCCTTGCGCTGCTCCTGACGGCAAAGCTCCCGCAGGCACTCGCACATCCGGCTGCCGATGTAGCCGCTGCCGCCGCAGATGGTGCAGGTGGGGTTGTCGTCCAGATACCCCTCCTCAAAATTGGCCGCAATCAGGTTGGCCCGCTCCCGCTGGAGGGCCAGATTTGCCTCCTTGGCCCGGTTCATGGCCTCGACCGTGTCGCCGCCGTCGGAAAAAACGGACTGGACCGCCAGCACCATGGTCCGGCGCAGCTGCCGGTCGATTTCCCGGAGCCGGGGGACCTTGGCGTAGGCCCGGGCCAGATGCTCCTGATTTTCCGACTCCCGGTCGGCCCGTTCCTGGGCAAGTCTTGCTCTCGCCCGCTGAACCACTTCCGCACTGTATGCCACTTGTTATCCCTCCCGCAGCACTTTTGCGATGGCTTCCAGCTCCGCTTCGCCCAGCTCGCCGGAGGCGCCCTGAGGCGCAGGCTTCCGGTCGCCGCTGCGGATCTGGGCACCGGTCCGGAAGCCCGCATCCCGCCAGCGGAGCAGAATCTTATTCATATAGGCCCAGTTCAGGCCGCCGGTATTCAGGCAGGTCCGCTCGTAGGCCATTTTGATGGCTTCCTCGTCCAGATCCATGTCCAGCCAGGCGGAGGCGTACTTTTCCTCCGCCGCCGTCAGGCTCCGGCCCCGGATCTGGAGCAGATTCATCAGCCGGGACAGCCGGGAATGGCGGACGTTCTGGGTCTGGATGTAGGCCGCCGCCTCCTCCAGCGTATCGATGCCCTGCTCCGCCCAGGCGTAGGCCTCCTTCTCGATGGTCCGCAGGCTGGGATTACGCAGGCTCCCCCGCTGCCGCGCCCGCTCCTTGCAGTAGGACACCAGCACAGAGATCACCTCCGTGGGCAGGCCCAGATAGCGGACGAAGCCCAGCAGGATTTTCAGCTCCTCGGTGTTGAGATTACGGCCCAGCAGCCGCTGGACCTCGCCGTAGAGCAGCCGGAAGGAATCGTCCCGGTCCATGGCGTCGATCACATCCCGCTCGGAGTAGGCCGGGCGCTCCCCCGGGGCAATGGGGCAGGGCCGCTCGTCGGGCCAGAGGCCCAGCTGCCGCAGCGTGGCCGCCGCGCAGCTGCACCGCCCCTCCGTCAGGTGCAGCGCCTGCGCCGCCGTTTCCGGCCGGTTGCCGCCGTGCACATATAAGTACAGCAGTGCCGCATCGCCGCTGGCTGCCGACAGCAGCTTGTGCAGATCCGTCTGCTCGATGGTCAGTTTTTCAGCATTCATGGTTGCTCCTTGTGGAATTTCGTTCCGATCCGTGATTTTCTGCTATTATAGCACAGATTCCACCGGGAAACAACGGAAAGAATCACCGTTTTTTCGCCGCAGACAAAATCTGCCGCCGGAGCTTCCTCCGGCGGCAGCCGTTATTCCGTTCCGGAGGACGCAGCCTCCGCTTCGCAGTACAGGCACCGATACACCCGATGCGTCCGGTCGGTCAGGCGGAAAATCTGGGTCAGCTCCTGCTCCGTGGTGGTGATGCACCGGGGATTTTTGCAGGTCAGCACGTTCACCAGCTCCTCCGGCAGGCCGATGGCCTTCTTCTCCGTGATTTTTCCCTCCCGGATCACGTTGACGGTTACATCCGGGTCCACATACCCCAGAATGGCCGTGTCCACGTCGAAATCGGAGTCGATTTTGATGATGTCTTTTTTCCCCATCTTCCGGCTGGAAACGTTTTTGATCAGCGCCACGGAGCATTCCAGATCGTCCAGCCCCAGCAGGCGGTAGAGCGTCATGCCCTTCCCGGCCGCGATGTGATCGATGACAATGCCGTTGCGAATCGAATCGATGTTCATACGCTTACACCTCCAGCAGCTTGAGAATCAGGGCCATCCGCATATATTTGCCGTAAAGCACCTGCTTGAAATAGCACGCCCGGGGATCGTCGTCCACCGCCACGCTGATTTCGTTCACCCGGGGCAGCGGATGGAGCACCCGCAGCTTTTCGCCGGCCAGACGCATCTTCTCCGGTGTGAGAATATAGCTGTCCTTCAGCCGCAGATAGTCTTCCTCATTGAAAAAGCGCTCCTGCTGCACCCGGGTCATATACAGGATATCCAGCGTGCCAATAACGTCCTCCAGGCTCCGGGTTTCGGTGTAGGGGATGCCGTCCCGGTTCATTTTGTCCTTCACATAGTCCGGCAGCATCAGTTCCTCCGGGGAAATCAGCACAAACCGGACGCCCGCATACCGGGACAGAGCCGCAATCAGGGAATGGACCGTCCGGCCGAACTTCAGGTCGCCGCACAGGCCCACGGTCAGGTTTTCAAAGCCGCCCTTTTCCCGGTAAATGGTCAGCAGGTCCGCCAGCGTCTGGGTAGGATGGCAGTGGCCGCCGTCTCCCGCGTTGATCACAGGCACGGAGGCGTTCCGGGCCGCGACCAGCGGAGCACCCTCCTTGGGATGGCGCATGGCGATGATGTCGGCGTAGCAGGACACGACTCTGGCCGTGTCGGCCACGCTTTCGCCCTTGGAGGCGGAGGAGCTTTTCGCCTCGGAAAAGCCCAGCACGTTGCCGCCCAGCTCATACATGGCCGCTTCAAAGCTCAGTCTGGTCCGGGTGGACGGCTCAAAAAACAGCGTCGCCAGCTTCTTGCCCCGGCATTTTTCCCGGTAGGCCTCCGGGTGGGCAATGATGTCGTTGGCCGTGGCAATCAGCTCGTCGATTTCTCCGGTGGTCAACTCCGCAATGTCGATCAGGCTTCTCATCGGGCGCCTCCGATCCAGCTCTCGTCGTCGGGATGATTCCGGAAGGCCAGCAGCCGCTGCCGGTCCTCAGACCGGATGTAGCCCTGCTCCGCCGCCACATCGATGATGCAGTCAAAATCCGTCAGGCTGATGTTTTTCAGGTTGGCCGCCGCCAGACGGTCCAGCCCTTTCTGCATCCCGTAAGTGAAAATGGACGCAATGCCCAGCACCTCCGCCCCCGCTTCCCGCAGGGCATCGGCCACCTCCAGCACGCTGCCGCCGGTGGAAATCAGGTCCTCGATGATAACCACCTTCTGCCCCGGCTCCAGCTTGCCCTCGATCCGGTTCTGGCGGCCGTGGTCCTTATTGCCGGAGCGGACATAACCCATGGGCATTCCCAGCAGGTAGGCCGTAATGGCCGCGTGGGCGATTCCGGCGGTGGAGGTTCCCATCAGCACCTCCGCTTCGGGGTAAGCCGTCCGCACCACCTCCGCCAGCGCCTTTTCCACGTCGTCACGGACCTCCGGCGCCGTCAGCGTTAGCCGGTTGTCACAGTAAATGGGGCTTTTAATGCCGCTGGCCCAGGTAAACGGCTCCTGGGGCCGGAGAAAAACCGCCTTGATTTTCAGAAGATCCTGTGCAATTCGTTCCCGCGTTTCCATGTGTCATTCTCCCTTCACAAATTCCGCCACGCAGCGCCGGTAAGCCGCCACGGGGTCCGCCGCCGCCGTAATGGGGCGGCCCACCACAATATAATCACTGCCGATTTCCCGGGCCTTGGCCGGAGTGGTCACCCGGGTCTGATCGCCCTTGTCGCCGTCGGCAAACCGGATGCCCGGCGTTACCGTCAGAAAGCTCTTGCCGCAGGCCTCATGAACCGCCGCCGCCTCCAGCGGCGAGCAGACCACGCCGTCCAGCCCGGCCAGCTTCGCGTTTTCGGCGTAGTGCATCACCACGTCCTCCATCCGGCCGGGGATCAGCAGCTGGCTGTGCATGGCGTCCTCCCCGGTGGAGGTCAGCTGGGTCACGGCGATGAGCAGCGGCCGGGTGCCGTCTGGCCGGGTCAGGCCCTCCAGCGCCGCCTCCATCATGGCCCGGGTGCCCGCCGCGTGGAGATTGCACAGGTCCACGTCCAGCCGGGACAGCACCGCCATGGATTTTTTTACGGTGTTGGGAATGTCATGGAGCTTCAGGTCCAGAAAAATCCGGTGGCCCCGGGCCTTGATCTCCCGGACAATCTGAGGGCCCTCCGCATAAAACAGCTCCATGCCGATTTTCACAAAGGGCTTCTCCCCGGTAAACCGGTCCAGAAAATGCAGGCAGTCCTCCCGGCCCGCAAAATCGCAGGCGATGATTACGTCTTTTCCCATCAGTGCGCTCCTCCTATCAGGTCCGTCAGTTTTTCGATTCGATATGCTTCCATCACCCGGGGCAGATCCCGGACAATTTCCATGCAGGCGTAGGGATTTACCAGATTGGCGGCTCCTACCTCCACCGCCGTGGCGCCGGCCAGCATCAGCTCCACCACGTCCTCCGCCGTGGAGACGCCGCCCATACCCACAATGGGGATGGACACCGCTTCATACACCTGATAAATCATCCGCACGGCCACCGGCTTCACCGCCGGGCCGGACAGGCCGCCGGTTTTGTTGGCCAGCAGCGGCTTTCTCGTTTTCAGGTCGATCCGCATTCCCAGCAGGGTATTGATCAGCGACACGCCGTCGGCGCCCGCCTCCTCGCAGGCCCTGGCAATGGCGGCAATGTCCGTCACGTTGGGCGACAGCTTCAGGATCACCGGCTTTTTCGTCACGGCCCGGACGGCTTTCGTCACCGCCGCCGCGTTTTCCGGGCTGGTGCCGAAGGCCAGACCGCCGCCGTGGACATTGGGGCAGGAAATGTTGATTTCAAACCAGCCGATGCCTTCCTCCCGGTCCAGCCGGGCGACGGTTTTCACATAATCCTCCACGGAAAATCCGCTGACATTGGCCATCACCGGCTTGTGGAACCGCTGCCGCAGGGCGGGCAGCTCTTTTTCGCACACCGCCTCCACGCCGGGATTCTGCAAGCCCACCGCGTTGAGCAATCCCTCCGGGCATTCGGCAATCCGGGGGGCCGGGTTGCCGAACCGCGGCTCCGGCGTGGTCCCCTTGAAGGAAATGGAGCCGAGGCAGTCCAGATCATACAGCGCCGCAAACTCCGCGCCGTAGCCGAAGGTGCCGCTGGCGGGAATCACCGGATTGTCCAGCGGAATGCCGCACAGATTGACGCGGGTATCTACCATACGATCTCCTCCCTCCGCAGCACCGGACCGTCCTTGCATATCCGTTTGGCGCCGTACTTGGTCTTGCAGGTGCAGCCCATGCAGGCGCCGAAGCCGCAGCCCATCCGTTCCTCAAAGCTGAACTGGCCGCTTGTCCGGGCGGCCCGGTCCACCGCCCGGAACATGGGCATGGGACCGCAGGTATAAAAATAGGTGTAAGGCGCGTCGTCCATGGCCGCCGTGACGAAGCCCGGCGTGCCATAGGAGCCGTCGGCGGTGGTGACGGTCACCTCCGCCCCCAGCGCCAGGAACCGGTCCTCGTAGAAAACCTCCGACGCGGTGTTGAAGCCCAGAATCACCCGGGGCTTCCGTCCCTCCGCCAGCAGGCGCCTGCACAGACCGAACATGGGCGGCACCCCGGCGCCGCCGCCGATGAGCAGCGGACGGTCCCCGGCGGTCGTCAGATCATAGCCGTTTCCAAGGGCAATCAGCAGATCCAGCGTCTGGCCCGGCATCATGGCGGCCAGATGGGCGGTGCCCTTGCCCACCACCTTATAAATCAGCGTCAGCGTCCCCGCGTCCCAGTCGCAGACGGACAGGGGGCGGCGCAGATAGCAGCCCTCCACCCGGATGTTGACGAACTGGCCGGGGGCGGTCACCGCCGCCGTGTCGCCGGCAAGCACCAGCTCGTACACGGCGGGGGCCAGCATCCGGTTGGACCGGACGGCAAATCGTTCTTCCCTCATAGCGTCTCCTTATGCGTCGATGGTGGAAATGCCCAGCGTGGTTTCCTCCAGCACATCCAGCAGCACCTTCACCGTATCCAGCGAGGTGAACATGGTCACGTTGTTCTCCACGGCGCAGCGGCGGATCTCGTAGCCGTCGGACAGCACGTCGGAGGAATTCATATCCCGGGTGTTGATGACGTAGGTCACATAGCCCTGCCGGATGGCGTCGGGGATTTCCCGGCTGCCGTCGCTGATTTTCTGCAGGATATGGGTCCGGATGCCATTGCGCTTGAAGAAGCGGGCTGTGCCCTCGGTAGCCTGAATGTTGAAGCCCAGATTGTAGAACCGGCGGATCAGCGGCAGCGCCTCTTCCTTATCCTGATCGGCGATGGTGGCCAGCACCGTGCCGTAGTTCATCACGCTCATGCCGCTGGCCTTCAGGGCCTTGTACAGCGCCCGGGTCAGCTTGTCGTCGTAGCCGATGGCCTCGCCGGTGGATTTCATCTCCGGCGACAGATAGGCGTCCAGCCCCCGGAGCTTGGAGAAGGAGAAGGCCGGGGCCTTGACGTACCAGCGCTTCTTCTCTGCCGGGTAGACGGCGGTAAAGCCCTGACTTTTCAGCGACTGCCCCAGAATCACCCGGGTGGCAATGTCCGCCAGGCTGTAGCCGGTGGCCTTGGACAGGAAGGGCACCGTCCGGGAGGACCGGGGGTTGACCTCGATGATGAACACGTTTTCCTGCTTGTCCACGATAAACTGGATGTTGTACAGGCCCACGATGCCGATGCCCAGACCCAGCCGCCGGGTGTAGTCCAGAATGGTGTCCTTCACCTTCTGGGAAATGCTGAAGGTGGGATAGACGCTGATGGAGTCGCCGCTGTGGATGCCGGTGCGCTCCACCAGCTCCATGATGCCGGGGACAAAGACATCGGTGCCGTCGCAGATGGCGTCCACCTCCAGCTCCTTGCCGGCGATGTACTTATCCACCAGCACCGGCTTGTCCTCGTCGATTTCCACGGCGGTCCGCAGGTAGTGGCGCAGCTGCTTTTCGTCCGCCACGATCTGCATGGCCCGGCCGCCCAGCACGAAGGAGGGACGCACCAGCACCGGATAGCCGATTTCCGCCGCCGCCCGGACGCCGTCGTCGATTTTCGTCACGGCCCGGCCCTTGGGCTGGGGAATGTTCAGCCGGTGCAGCACTTTTTCAAACAGGTCCCGGTTTTCCGCCCGGTCGATGGCCTCACAGTCGGTGCCGATGATCTTCACGCCCCGGCGGGCCAGCTTGTCCGCCAGATTGATGGCCGTCTGGCCGCCCAGCGAGGCAATCACGCCCATGGGCTGCTCCAGATGGATGATGTTCATCACGTCCTCCACGCACAGCGGCTCAAAATAGAGCTTGTCGGAGCAGGTGTAGTCCGTGGAGACGGTTTCGGGGTTGTTGTTGATGATGATCGCCTCAAAGCCGGACTGCTTGATGGTGGTCACCGCGTGGACGGTGGAGTAGTCGAACTCCACGCCCTGCCCGATCCGGATGGGGCCGGAGCCGAGCACCACGATTTTCTTCTTGTCCGAGACGACGGACTCGTTTTCGTCCTCGTAGGTGGAGTAAAAATAGGGAATATAGCTTTCAAATTCCGACGCACAGGTGTCGATCATCTTGTACACCGGGAACATCCCTTCCCGCTCCCGCAGCCGGTAGACCTCCTCGCCGGAGCAGCCCCAGAGCCGACCCACGGCGTCGTCGGAAAAGCCCATTTTCTTGGCCTGCCGCAGCACCGCCGCGTCGCCTTTGGCTTCCCGGAGCGCTGCCTCCATGACCACGATGTTCCGGATCTTCTCCAGAAACAGCATATCGATTTTGGTGGCGTCGTAAATCATGCCCTGATCGGTGCCCCGGCGCAGCAGCTCGGCAATGGCGTAGATCCGGTCGTCGGTGCCGCTGTGGATGTAATCAAGCAGCTGCTCGTCGGGCACGTCGTCGAATTTCTTCATATACAGGTGGTCCACGCCGATTTCCAGCGACCGGGCTGCCTTCAGCAGGCTTTCCTCGATGGTCCGGCCGATGCTCATGACCTCGCCGGTGGCCTTCATCTGGGTGGACAGGTGGTTGTTGGCGGAGGAGAACTTGTCAAAGGGGAACCGGGGCATTTTCGTCACCACATAGTCCAGCGCCGGTTCAAAGGAGGCCGGGGTGTTGGCGAGGGGGATTTCGTCCAGATGCATCCCCACGGAGATTTTGGCCGACACCCGGGCGATGGGGTAGCCGCTGGCCTTGCTGGCCAGGGC
The DNA here is from genome assembly GCA_905205195.1 of uncultured Eubacteriales bacterium. Classification (GTDB taxonomy): domain Bacteria; phylum Bacillota; class Clostridia; order Oscillospirales; family Oscillospiraceae; genus Faecousia. The sequence goes on along the minus strand of CAJLCS010000001.1, from coordinate 1,153 downwards.
GGAGGACCGGGACACCCGGGGATTGACCTCGATGAGGTAATAGTGGAACGACAGCGGGTCCAGCGCGAACTGGACGTTGCAGCCGCCCTCGATTTTCAGCGCCCGGATGATTTTCAGCGCGCTGTCCCGGAGCATATGGTATTCCTTGTTCGTCAGCGTCTGGGAGGGGCAGACCACGATGGAGTCGCCGGTGTGGATGCCCACCGGGTCGATGTTTTCCATGTTGCAGATGGTGATGGCCGTGTCGTTGGCGTCCCGCATCACCTCGTACTCGATTTCCTTGTAGCCCTTGATGCTCTTTTCCACCAGCACCTGATGGACCGGGGACAGCTCCAGCGCCCCCCGGAGAAGCTCGGCGCACTCCGCCGGATCGTCGGCAAAGCCGCCGCCGGTGCCGCCCAGCGTAAAGGCCGGCCGCAGCACCACCGGGTAGCCGATTTCTTCCGCCGCCTTCAGGCCGTCCTCCAGCGTCTCCGCCGTCATGGACGGCAGCACCGGCTCGCCGATTTCCTCGCAAAGCTCCTTGAACAGCTCCCGGTCCTCGGCCCGCTCGATGCTCTTGCTGCCGGTGCCCAGCAGCTCCACGCCGCATTCCCGCAGCACGCCCTTCTTTTCCAGCTGCATGGCCAGATTCAGGCCCGTCTGGCCGCCGATGCCCGGCACGATGGCGTCGGGCCGCTCGTAGCGGATGACCTTGGCCAGGTATTCCAGCGTCAGCGGCTCCATGTAAACCTTGTCCGCGATGGAGGTATCGGTCATGATGGTGGCCGGGTTGGAGTTGCAGAGGATCACCTCGTAGCCCTCCTCCTTCAGCGCCAGACAGGCCTGGGTGCCGGCATAGTCGAATTCCGCCGCCTGTCCGATGACAATGGGGCCGGAGCCGATGACCAGAATTTTTTTCAGATCCGTTCTTTTGGGCATTTCGTATTCCTCCATCCAAGCGATAAACCGGTCAAACAGATACGCGCTGTCCTGAGGGCCGGGCGCGCTTTCCGGGTGGTACTGGACGCTGAACATCCGGCTTTGCCGGTCCCGGACCCCTTCCACGGTGCCGTCGAGGATGTTCACATGGGTCACCTCCAGCCCCGTGCCCGCCAGACTCTCTGCCCGCACGGCGTAGCTGTGGTGCTGGGAGGTGATTTCGATTTTTCCG